>JBMOHX010000194.1:0-7354 GCA_049317625.1 Phycisphaerales bacterium | reverse complement strand
GGCGACGCGAGTCTCTGGTTCATCACACGGAAACCGAAGCGGTTTCCGTGGCACCAGATCGCTTGCCCTCCGCCGCTTCGGAGCACACTCCCGCTGATTTTCGCTTTTCGCTCTTCGCTTTTCCTCCCCCCTCAACACCCCGCCTCCCAACTGCTCCAGAACGCGAGCACGTCGTCGCCGTCGACATCACGATCAAGATCAATGTCCGCGAGCGGCCGCCCCGCGTCGAACGCGTCGAAGAACACCGACACATCGTCGGCATCCAACCCCGGCCGGCAATCGACGTCGGCAGGGCATGCTGCCGCGGCGTTTCGGTACACCGCGGCGTACGGCATGGACGCGCGGAGGTCCAGGCTCGTGAAGTTGCTCGCCACCACGAGGTCGCCGCCGGTCGTGAGAGCCATCGGGAACGGCTGGCCGATCGCGTTCAAGTAACCGAGCGCCTGGATGCGGTGCGTCTGTGCATCCCAACGCGCGACCTGAGGTTGCGACGAGGACGAGCCCGAAGGTCCGCTCCACGTTGCCCTGAGCAGCACGTCTCCGTCGGCGAGCCGGACCGCGTTGGACCCGGCCAGAGAGACGGAGTAGCCCCCCGCGTCGTCCATCGCGAGTGTCCGAGTGTCGAGGATCTTGAGTTGACCATCGTGCTTCACCAGAGCACGCTCGCCGTCCAGAGCGACGATGCTCTCCACGCGTGACGGTGCGCCCACGATCGGCGAGACAACGCCGCTCACCGGATCCCACGAGTGAACCTGATCGACAGTACGTCCGCCAAAGACATGACCCGAGCCACTGACGAGGAGACCAAACGCCGCACTCGGCAGCACGCTCAGCAGACCGTTCCCCGTGTACGACGGTCCGTTTCTCCAGACCCCGGTCTCGGAGTCGAGCACGCGCGTCGCGCCGATCCAGATCACAACCAGATCACCCGCGGGTGTCTCGAGGAACCGCATCC
The DNA here is from genome assembly GCA_049317625.1 of Phycisphaerales bacterium. GTDB lineage: Bacteria > Planctomycetota > Phycisphaerae > Phycisphaerales > UBA1924 > JBEIUO01. Next base: position 6,399 of record JBMOHX010000194.1, on the reverse strand, counting down.
ACTCCGAACTTCCAATGGTCTGCCACCCCGCATCGAGACGCTCCCAGTTGTCCCCCGCAGCCGCCATCCTGTAAACGCTGAGGTTCCCGTCTTCGCCCGCACACGCGGCAATCACCCGACCCGCCCGCGTCGTGTACATCCCGAAGCACGGACCGAGCGCGTCTGCGCCGACGCTCGAGAACACCCGAGTCGCCGGATCCCATCGCGCAATCCACTTCGCCGGCACGTTCCCCACAGATCGGAACTCGCCTCCGAACAGCACCGTCCCGTCCGGCATCGCGGTCATCGCCCGCGGCGGTTGCGCGAACCCCTCCCCCAGCACCTCCGCCACCCCGCCGCCCGGCGACAGACGAACAACCCCAACCCCTTCCAAGCGATCATCCCCGATGACCATCTCCCTTGGATTGGAACGGTACATCGAGGTCGCGATGAGACTCTCATCAGCCGCGGTCGTGATCCTCCGCACCATGCCTCCACCGAACCAGTCACCGTACGTGTTCCACAAGACCGGAGTCCATGCGCCGGTGGTGGGTGTCCATGTGGCGACCTGCGCGGTCGCAAAGAAATCTTCAAACTCCATGATCGTGCCGCACACATGAACACCACCGCTCGGCGTCTCCGCCATGTCGTTCACGAAGCGGAAACGCCCGCCCATGAGCTGCGTCGGTGTGCCACCATCGTCGTCCGTTCTCACGATTCCACGCACCTGGTTGACGAAGACCCCGGCGCCGGTGACCTCAACATGCGAGGCGTTCGCACGCGCGTACGGCCATCCCGGCATCGCGTGCCACGCCCCCTCGCTCATCGAGTACCGCGCGAAGCCGCCGCACCCCACGCCGCCGATGTCCGTGAAATCACCCGCGATCAGCACATCGTCCCCCTCGACGTGAATCGCCGTGACTCCCGCGTTGGGCACTCCGAACTCGCGCCACAGGCTCTCCCCCGGCATCCATCGCGCCAGATAGCTGAGCCCGCGGAATCCGGTGAATCCTCCCCCGATCACAAGACTCCCGTCTGGCAACAACGCCCGCGCGTTGCACCCCGGCGTCCCGCCGATGCTTCCCGGTGCGATGCTCTGCACCCACTCGGCTCCCGGATGATCAAGCCTCGCGACCGCCCCGCACTGCAGCATGTACAGCGGCCCGCCGCGCACCGCGCGAAACTCCCCCAAGGACAGCGCCCGGCTGCCGCGGCCAAGTTCGACCCACCGTGTCCCGTCCCACGCGCCGATTACACCCAACGGGAGATTCCCCGCGGTGGCCCAGTTCGCCACGATGTACTCGGGCAACGGCCCATCCCCGTCCGGATCCCAGGCTGCCGCCTCAACGACGTCCGACCCGCTTCTGGGCAGGACCCCCGGCAGTTCACCGATGGCCTCCCACCCGCGAGCGCACTGCGCACCGGCAGGATGTGATATCACACAAGCCGCGGAAACCGCGGCAGACGCGAGCACTTTGGATTTCATCGCACGGTCCTATCTCCCGCGAGTGCGGGACACATTCAGGATAGCGATCCGCCGCGGCCGACGCAAGGACCGTGTTTCGCCTTCACAAACGCTCAACACCCCGCGTCCCACGCGCCGTAGAACGCCCCAACATCCTCCCCATCCACGTCCCCATCCCCATCAACATCTGCACGCGCATCGCCAGCGTCCCACGCCCTAAAGAACGCGATCGTGTCATCCGCATCCACCGCACGAGAGCAATCGAAGTCGGCCAGACAGGGCGGAACAAGGTTGCGATACACCGCGAGCCGGGGCGACCACATCCAGTTCGACCCATACAAGCGTTCAAACTCGCCGGACACCGCGAGGTCGCCCGAGGCTGTGACCGCCATGCTCGTTGGCCCGGGCGTCGTATCGGGGATCTGCACGAGATGTCGCCACCTCAAAGAAGCCCCGTCCAACGCGGCAATCCCGCCGATTGCGTTCGTACCAGAGGCATCGCTCCGCGACCTGCTCTCGACCGCAAGCCCGCCGCCGGGCAGTTCCGCCAACGCGCTCACCGAGGTGGCGTCCACACCCGCGAGAGGCGCCCACTGATTGGTCACCGGGTCCAACCGACGAAGCGCGGCCCCGCCGGCGACCAGATCGCCCGCGCTCCGTTCCAGCAAGACATTCGTTGACCCAGGCCCCTCGACCCCCAGCGTCACCAACGTGTCGTCCTCCAAGTTCCACTCGCGGGTCGGCGAACCGCTCAGGATCACCCGAGAGGGAACCGCCGAACCAATCGGTCCCGTGCCTCCGAACGAGTAGATCGGTGCCACGAGCCATCGGGTCGCTCCGGGCTCGAGTTTCCTCAGACGGTCCGCCGTACGACAAGCCAGCACGCCGTCCGGAGTTTCGGTCAGGTACGCCTGGAACTGGCTCACGAACGTGTACGACCAAAGGTCCCCCAACTGCACCCACTCCCCCGTCCGCTCGTCCCACTCGAACACGCCCGCTTGATTGCCCGACACAACCGCGGCGGCGAGAGTCCGCCCCGACCGCACACGCTTGATGCAGGGCGCCCACAGGAACCGCTCGGCCCCGGCCGACGCGAAGGTGTTCGTCCGCGGCTCCCACCGTGCGACGCCTCCCGTGAACGTGTTGCCGACTGATGAGAAACGCCCAGACAGCAACACCGAGCCGTCGGCGAGGGGCACCATCCCGAGCGCCGGTGCGGGGAGCCCTTCGCCGTACACCGTCGTTTCACCCGTGATCGGTGACCAGCCGATGACCCCGTTGCCTTGCTTCTGCGGTGTTCCCCACGGGAACTCAAACGAGCCCGCAACGCCCGTCACCGCAAAGGTACCGTCCGCGCGCGGAATGATGCGGCGGCCGATCGACGGGTGCTCGAACACCAAGGTGCACTCACCAGTCGATGCCGAGACGATCGCGAGTGGGCCTTGCGCGGGTGGCAGCATAATGGGCGAAAACTGGAATGACCCGGTGCAGAGCAAGTCGCCGTTGGGCAACACCGCGAACCCGTAAGGAAGGAGGCGGGCTGTTCGGGACGTGGGAAAGGAGGTCCACATCCCCGTCGCGAACGAGTACCTGCGTGCCTCGGTGGAGGACGCTCCGAGCGTTCCCACAAGAAGGTCCCCCTGAAACTCGCACAGATCGCCCGCGCCAAAGCCCACGCCGGGACTCGGCAGCGGGATCCAGTTCTCCGATCCCGCTTCGAGCATCGCAATACCACCGCAGTCTCGCCCATCAACCTTCGTAAACGGCCCCCCCGCGTAGAGGCGAGTCCCCAGCCGGTAGAAGGCGGCGATCGATCCGTTGAACGCGCCGGCCGGCGCGTAGTCGCCCGTGTCCGGATCCCATCGCACGATGTAGTCGTAGCCGTGGAAGTCGCGAAACGTTCCGCCGAGCACGACATCGCCATCCTCGTTCACCGCAATCGCCTGCGAAAAAACCGGAGCGAGGTCCGCGATCAGCGCCCAGTCTCCCGCCGCGGGATCCCACCGGTAGAGCCCACGGCTTGAAACACTGCCATCTCGATACCCGTAAAGTGCACCGTCCCGGTGAGCGGCAACGCGACGAATGCCGGCGCTCCCCAGAAGCGACCAACGATTCCCGTCCCAGACGCAAGCACCTTCCCGGGTTTCGGAACCGGCCGCACCGTAACCGGTGGCCACCAGTGCCTCCGGCTCGGGGCCCGCTCCATCCGGGTCCCATGAGATGACCCTCGCCTCTTCCCGCGTCCCGGGATACGCACCCAACCCCTCCCAACCGCGCTCACACTGCCCCTGCGCCACACCTCCCCATCCGCAAACCACAAACGCCGCGACAACCGCGGCAAGCCAGACCCTCAGAATGTCCATCGCCGACTCCTTTGAAATGAACGCCATCCAAATAATCGCGGGCGAGAAATAAGGAGCCCGCACCACTTCTACACGAGCTCCGGGCAAAAGGTTCCAACGCCCTCTCCGCCTGTGCCACACCTCTGTCGGCGAGCGACATGGGATGCAAACGTCCTCATCGCCGCGGACGCCCCCTTACACGCGCGACAACTCGGGAAATCGCCAAGCAAGCTCCACGGCTGGCGCATCCGATCCCAACCGCCAATACACCAGCCGCCTCGTGAACACGCTCTCGTTCGTCGGCCAGTGAAGCACCCGCCGCGCTCGCCTCGACGTCACAAGGCGCACAGCGTCGGCCAAACCGTTCACGTCCGTCGCCCAAGGAAGCAACACGACCGCGTACACCGCCGTCCGCGCGGCGAGCACCTCCTCGATGCTGCCCCCCCGCCTCGCGCACGCGCGATCAAACGCAAACCTGACCACCTCCGCGAGCTCATCACTCATGTACCGCTTCGGCGCTCCCGGCCTGCTTCGGAGCCCGATCTCGCGCGAGAGTTCTTCGGGGGTCAATGCAAACGGATCCGGCGGGCGGCGATGACCACGCAAGGCCAGCCCAACGAGCACGCGAAAGGGTGGGAAGAGATCCTGGAACCGGCTCATGGAATCTGGAGCAACGACGACTCCGGGGCCACGCCGAACTGAAAGATGAGCGTGGCGTGCTCTCGAAGCAACTCGGGGATTCGATCCATGGAGGCGTTGCCGGTGAGCAAGGCGATGTCTTTGGGCGGATTCCCGTACACCACGCTTCGTTGCCGGAAATCCGCATCTTTCGAGACGATGCAAAGCCCGTTACGCCGACCTGCTCATCACACGGCGCTCGCGATCAGCCGCAAACGCAAGGCACGCCCGGATGTCTTCCGCGGTAAGGTCGGGGAAGTCTTTGAGGATCTGCTCGGTGGTCATGCCGGAGGCCAGGTAGTCAAGAACGTCGTACACGGCGATCCGCAAGCCTCGGATGCAGGGCTTCCCGCCCCGCTTGTCGGGCTCGATGGTGATGATCTTCGAGTAGTCCATGACAAGGATCATACCACGCTTCATTCTCCCTCCCCGACCATCGGCGGGAGTGCCGTCCGCAAGCCGCGCCCCTGTCACGGCTGTCCCCAAAACAACCTCGCTGTTGACACGCCCGGTAAGCTCCTTTGCCCACCGGAGACCCTTCGATGAACCGTCGCGTCCTCGCCGCCCTCCTCACGCTCGCCCTCGCTACCCCCGCCCTCGCCCAAACCCCGCCCCTCCCGCCCGGCTCCTTGCAATGGCTCGGCAACCTCGGCGGCGACCAGCCCTACAGCGAGGTCTTCGCCATGTCCGCCGACGGCTCGGCGCTCGTCGGCCAGACCAGCACGCCCACCGGCTACCGCGCGTTCCGCTGGACCAGTGCCACCGGCTTTCAGACCGCCCCGAACAACAACAGCAACGCCTACGACTGCTCCGCCGACGGAACCATCAGCGTCGGAGACGCGCTCATCGCCAACAACACCCGCGCCACACGCTGGTCCGGCCCCTTCCTCACCGACGTTATCCCCGATCTACCCGGCGGCGCCACCTCCGCCTACGCCTTCGGCTGCTCCGCCGACGGACGCACCATCGTCGGCGATAGCTCCTCCACCACCGGCATCCAGGCCTTCCAGTGGCGCGAAGGCCTCGGCACCCGCGCCCTCGGCCACCTCGGTCAGCACCCCGGCGGCTACTTCTACAGCTCGGCCTCCGACGTCTCCGCCGACGGCCTCTCCATCGTCGGCCTCTCCACCTCCCCCCGCGGCACCGAGGCCTTCCGCTGGACCGAGTCCGGCATGCAGCCCCTCAGTGACCTCCCCGGCGGCGCGTTCACCAGCTACGCCGGGGCGATCTCGCGCGACGCGTCCACGATCGTCGGCTACGGCTCCACCGAGTCGGGGCTCGAAGCCACCCGGTGGACCTCCGCCGGCATCCAAGGCCTCGGCTACCTCCCCGGTGCCCCCGCGGAGAACCTCGAAAGCGTGGCCAACGATCTCTCCGCAGACGGCTCCATCATCGTCGGCCGCTCCACCTCCGGCGGCCGCGGCACCGCGTTCATCTGGACCGAGTCCCAGGGCATGCGCTCCGTGCAGGCCATCCTGGAAGACGAGTTCGGCCACACCTTCGGCGGCTGGAGCCTCGTCTCCGTCAACGCAATCTCCGACGACGGCCGCACCGTCGCCGGCTACGGCTGGCACAACAGCAGACCCGAAGCTTTCGTCGCGACGATCCCCGCGCCGGGAGCACTCGGGGCGAGCGTGGTCTTGGCCATTGGCCTGCAACGTCGGCGGCGGTGAAGCCCGCGGATCGCTCTCGGCAGTTCATCGCATGCGGCCCCGCAATCGCGGTTAGACTCCCCGCGCCCGCACATCGCCGAGAACCAACCCATGCCCATGACGTTCGCCCTCCTCGCCGTCCTCGCCCTTGCGCCAACAGATCCTCCGGCAGACTGGCTCCTCAACCCGGCGCCGTACGTCTCCGAGTTCTCCCAATCCGCCGACGGAGCGGCGATCACGCTCTCCAACGGGCTCGTCAGCCGCACAATCCGCGTCACGCCCA
>JBMOHX010000193.1:0-7364 GCA_049317625.1 Phycisphaerales bacterium | reverse complement strand
GCGCGGCGGCGAACGCCACGATTCGTCTGCTGGTGCCCTCAGCCATCGGCCTAGGAGCCACTGCCACCGGCCAGGCCCGCAAAGCGCGCAGTGAGCCACTCCTCCGCACCTACCCGGCGCGTGGAAACTCCGACCTCGACTGTCCTTAATTCTCGCCCTTACGCCAACGCCGCCGCACCCGAGATGATCTCGGTCAGCTCCGTCGTGATCTGGGCCTGACGAGCGCGGTTGAACTTCCGCGTGTAAAGCTTGCCCATCTTGCCGGCGTTGTCCGTCGCGGCCTTCATCGCCACCATGCGGGCCACGTGCTCGCTCACCACCGCGTCGTTGAACGCCTGGAAAAGCAGGGCCTTCACCGCCGCGGGGAGGAGATCGTCCAGCAAGTCCGCGGCTGAGGGCGTGAACTCGTAGACCGAGGCCGGGCCCTTCACCGCATCGGCCGCCTTGGATTTGGCTTCGGCCTTGAACGGCAGCAGCTGCATCACGGTCGGGGTCTGACGCGAGGCAGACAGGTACTTCATGTACACCACCCGCACCGTCGCGATCTCCCCCGCGAGGAACCGCTTCATGTACCCCTCGGCCAGCTCGCGCACGTTCTCGTAGGTCGGCTTGTCGCCGAACTGCGTGTGATGGCGAGACACCGGGATGTTGCTGAACTTGAGGAACGAGAGGCCCTTCTTGCCGACCAGCTCGATCTCGCCTTCCTTCGCCGCGGCCGTCGAACGGAACAGCCCCATCGACTGCCGGAGCACGCCGCCGTTGTACGGGCCGCAAAGGCCGCGGTCGGAGGTGATGACCAGCGTGAGATCCTTGCCACTCGCCGGGGTGTTGAGAAGCGGGTGCACCGCGTCCTCGCCGAGCGTGGCGGAGAGCTGCATCACCAGCTCGAACAGCGTCTCGCTGTAGGGCTTGCCCGCCGTCGCGGCCTGCTGGGCGCGGGCGAACTTGCTGGTGGCGATCATCTGCATCGTCTTGGTGATGCGACGGATGTTGCCAACCGCCTTGATGCGCTTCTTGATCTCGCGTGTCTTGGCCATAGGGAGGCAACAGTAGGCGCGCGGGGTGTTCGCGTGCCCGGTTCCGCGTGGCAGATGGACAGGGCAATCGCAAGATCTGCCCTCCGCGCCCGTCCTTCCCGCCGCGGCCCGGACCTGCTGCACGCCGTAGGCGTGAACGAACGTAGCCGGGGGTCGCGTCGGCTTTGCGACGCACCCCCGGAATGCCGCGAGCTTCGGTATTGCACCCCGTAGGGCGTGCTCGCACCGACAGGGGACCCCACCTCGCGCCAACGCGATCACCCGAGGGACCGAAGCACCCAAACACAATCCAAAACTCACGTTGCGCCGACGATCAGCCCATCGTGCGCCAAGTACATGCGCTCCGGCAGGCTCGCCTGAGTTTCCCGGTGCCCCAGATCGTGCGACATATGCACAAAGTACGTCTTCGCGGGATCGACCCGCCCCGCCACGTTCACCGCCTCCTCCAGGGTGAAGTGGGTCGGGTGTCGCCGGTGCCGCAGCGCATCCAGCACCAGGGTCTGAAGCCCCTCCAGCAGCCCCCAGGTTTCGGGCGGGATCCCCGAGACGTCCGTGCAGTACGCCAGCGGCAGCACCGCCCGCACCCCGGGCGCATCCACCATCTCAGGCCCCGCGTCTACCCGGAACCCCAGAATCGGAAGCTTGCCGTGCAGCAGGCGGAACGGGGTGACGCGGAGGCCAAACAGGTTGATCCCGCGCGAGTCCTCGATATCCCGCCGCGTCAGCGTCCAAGGGATCAGCGTCGCGACGAAGGAGTCGTTGACGTTCTTGTGGCTCTCGAAGATGTGCAGGTACACCCGCCGCAGATTCTCCATCGTGTGCTCGTCCGCGTACAGCGGGATGGCCTCCTGCTGCAACGCATTGAACCGGCGCAGTTCGTCGAGTCCCCACACATGGTCGACATGGTTGTGGGTGACAAACACCGCGTCGCAGCGCCCGATCCCGAACCGCAGCGCCTGCTGACGCAAATCCGGGCCCGCATCGAACAGCAGCACGCGCGGGTGGCCCGTGGGATCTGTGAACCGCAGCGCCGCGCTGGTGCGGAGCCGATTGTCACAAGGGTCCGTGCTCGTGCAGACGGCGCAGTCGCACCCGATCGCGGGGATCCCCGAAGAGGTGCCCGTGCCCAGGAAGACCAGCTCCATCCCGCCTTCCTCCACGCGCATCTCACTTGTCGAAGTTGTCGTACTTCACGAAGTCGCTCACGCTCTTGTCCGTGGCCGCCGCGGACTCCCACGCGGCCTGGTACAACGCCTCGAGCATCCTCGCGCCGTCGGTCATCCGCTCGAGAATGAGCGCCCGGCCCGGCTCTCCCTCGAGTTCGCCCGACTTCTTCAGCTTGTACAGCGGCTCGACCTGCTCGAACGAACGCTTGATGTGGGCAATGACCGAATCCCACGGGTCGTTCGGCGCCACCTTCAGATCAAAGTGCGCCCCCGCAACGATCGTCTTCGCGTCAATCGAATGGTGCCGCACGATCGCGCCGTCAATGTACGAGTGAATCCCCGTGTCCGTCGTGTAACCCTCGGGGTTCGGCCCCTCCCAGCCGTGGTGGTGCCTGGTGGTGTGCAGCGGCTGGGCCGCGTCGCCCACCATGTGGCTGAGGATCCCCATGTTGTACATCGCGTTCGCGCGGGCCATCTTGAGCTGCTCCTCGCGCTTGGGGTCGTTGAGCTGCTCCAGGATCCGCACCGTCGAGAACGCGTTCTGCACCTTCGCGTACTGCTCAGCGATCGCGTACGGCAGAAATCCCGGCCACTCCGCCACCTTCGCAAAGTCCCGCGGCCCAGACGCCGGTCGCCCCTTGAACTCCGCCCCCCCGCGCTCGCGGGCCAGGGTCAGTTCCTTCACGAACTCGTACCGCAGAATCGGGAGCTTGTCGATGCTCATCCCAAACGGCTCGAGGTCCTCGATGTCGATGTAGTGATCCGGGTTGTTCAGGTGCGTCAGCTGCGCAACCCGCGTCGACCGCCACCGATCCGGCACCGTCGCCTGATCCGCCACCTGCTCCATCGTCGACTTGTCCTTCAGCCACGCCGGCACCGACTCCGGCAACCCCTGCATCGCCGCGAGCGTGATCGCGCGGTGACCGGCCGCGTCCCACGCGATCGAGTACCCCGCTATCAATCCCACCACCAACGCCGCGGCAACGACTTGTTTCATGCGGCAAGCGTAGGGCAAGACGGTGGTCTCGCGGCACGACGAGTCCTCAGCGCGAACCCACCTCGGCCCCGCGTCCCACAACACCCCAATGCTCCCCGGCGCGGTCCCACCACCTCCGCCTGGCCTCCGACCTACCCCGCACGCCTCGCTCGTCGACAGCGTGCTCGCATCACCCCTTCGAACGAAGTTGACCTACACTGCCACATGAGCACGCTTTCTGAAATCGAATCGGCCGTGGACGCGCTCCCCGCGGCTGAGAAACAGGAGTTGTTGCTGTTTCTCGCCGCGCGCCTGCGGGCGGAGTCGGGGCGGTTGCCCGCCCCGCGAAAGTTCGACCGCGCCCAGGTGGACGGTTGGATCGCCGAGGACGATGCCGACATGAAGCGATTGCGCGACGGCAAGCAAGGATGAGGCTCTTTCTCGATACCAGCGTGTTGCTCGCCGCGAGCGGATCTGATCGCGGCGCGTCCCGCGAAGTCTTCAGACTCGCCAACGAATGCGGCTGGAATCTCCTTACAACGCCCTACGTCGTTGAAGAGGTTCACACCAATCTCCCCGGCCTTCCAGTAGCGGCGACCGCCGAGTGGGCGCGGCTGCGTTCCACGCTGGTCCTGATGGATGACGTACTGACGCTCGACCGCGCGGCGGTGTTCGAGCCCGCCAAAGACCGGCCCATCCTATTCAGCGCCCTGGCCTGGTCGCACGTGCTGCTCACGCTGGATCGCGCCGACTTCGGCAAACTCTTCGGCACCACGTTCTATGGCCTGTCCATCCTCACGCCCGGCATGTTTCTGGAACGTGAGCGGGCGGCGGGTCGGCTGCGACTCTGACAGCCACCGGCACCTGATCGCGTGATGGAGAAGCCGCCTCCCGCCTCGGGCGCATGCGCCCCCCTCGCCACCCGCCGCTCGGCCATTTCGAACTCCATTGCCGACCCGTAACTCCCCGTCCCTGTTCGAGCCCTTTTTACGCCGATCGCCATGGATGACAGCAAAGCCCCCAATCCGCTCAGAGAACTGCACAAGAAATGCCATCATCACCGCGCCGACATCGAACGCAGCGATCTATGCGGTTGTTTCTACTGCCTGAACACGTTCCCACCCGGCGAGATCACCGACTGGTGCGACCGGCGCGATGCTCATGACCCCGGCCAGACCGCCCTCTGCCCGCACTGCGGCGTCGACTCGGTACTCGGCTCCGCTTCAGGCCACCCCATATCCCCGCCCCTGCTCGCCGCCATGCGATGTGTATGGTTTGGTAAACGCGCGTGATGCCCCAGAGTGAACGCCACCCCGCTCAGCACCCTCGGTCTTCACTCTGGCCCGTCCTCCCGCCCTCAGCGGTCACGACAAGTCCCCGCGTGCAACCCCGCTCCTCCCCTACAACCCGCGCCACCTCCGCCACCAAGAACGAATCGCCCCCCACACCCCGCCGCTCCCCCCGGTGCCTCCCCCCCGCAACTCCTTCCGAATCACAGGCTGGTCGTCGTACTCCGGTGACAACAAACACCACCCGATCTCCGCAAGCGGACTCCCCTTCAACGCGGCACACACACACTCATAAATCGCGTTCGCGTCCTTCCCATCGAACGAGATATCCAACTCCCCCCTTTCCATGTCTTGCCCATGGCCGGTCCACTCACCCGCCCCCGCCGCGACAAGCCGTTCTTCGATCAGCGACTCCACCGATTCCCAATCAAAGTCCTCGGGCAGTTTCGCGATGGGGAACACCAGGCTCACGGTCGCCAGCTCCACTTTCCGCGGCTTCACCGGCTTGATCGGCGGCGGCGGCAGAATCGCCGTCCCAGGCTCAAAGTCAAACCGAAGCCGCCCCGCGGCGTGCGCCTCTTGGACCAACCGCGCTACGCAGCTCTCGCTGTGAATCCCGCTCCGCGCGCAGGGCTCGATCCTCTCAGACAGAATGGCGCCGTGCTCATCGAAGTACTGAGGTCGATAGGTCGTTGTGTCAAGAACGCAGTGCACCGCGAGACGCTCTCCCTCCGCGAAAGGCCGAGAGCGAAGCGGAAGCCAGAATCCCTCTTCCCACCAGCATCCGGCGAGCACAGGCGGCCCCACCAGATCGGAAACAGGAAACGACTGCCGCTGATATGGATCCGCGACAATCCCGTTGAACACGTAGACGAGCGAGCACCAGTCTCCGTCCCGCGGCGGATACGGAGAATGCGCCGCCGTCCGCGACGCCACTCGCACATGCACCCACCCGCACCCCGGCAGCAACATCGCACCAATATCACCAACCCCAACCTCACAGCGGCTATGCACGACGATCACATCTGATGGCACTTCGCGAGTCATGCCCCTCAGAGTAACAAACGGCTCCCGCCCGCTTCAACCCCCGCGCACCCCGCCACTTCGCCCACCCGACCGAGTTCGTCGAAAGCGAGGCGCATCTTCCGCCCAAGCGACGGTCAACGCCCCATGTCCAGCGCGTGGCCCCGACTGCCACCGTTACATCGCGGCCTTGAGCCGTTCGATCAACGCTTGCCTTTGGTCCGCGCCCACCGTCCCCCTCAACACCTCCGCACTCCACCCCCACACCGCCCCGCGCGGCGCCGGATCATCCCCATGCCGCGGGATCACATGCCAGTGCACGTGCGCCACCACGTTCCCCAAGCACTCGTAGTTGATCCGCACCTCTCCGAACACCGCACGCTGCGCCCGCGCCACCCGCGTCACATCGGCAAACAGCCGCGCCTGCCGCTCTTCACCCAACGCCGCCAGGTGCTCCGCGTGCTCCTTCAGCACCAGCACCACCCAGCCGCGGCAACCCTGGTTCTCTCCCAGCAGCGCGTAGCTCTCCGACAGCTCCGCGATGAACGCCGGCTCGCGCCCCTCGCGCACCCGCTTCACCGTCTCGCACAACGGGCACCCGCTCATCGATCGCTCCGTCAGAAGGGCCGCTTGGTCGGGTTCAGCGAGATGTTGTCGCGCCCCAGGATCAGCAAGTCCGCGATCTCGATCGCGTCGGCGTAACTCTCCCGCGCCCGGTCGACGTCCGCCGCGCCCGTCAGCACCTGCCCCTGCTCGAGATGCTCCACCGTCGGCACCGCATCGCCGCACACCACCACCGTGTGCCGCGGCCCCGAGAGCAACAGCCCGCACGTACCGGGCGTCACCCCCGGGAGCGGGAAGAGGTCCACGTGCTCGGCGACCTCGTCCGGCGCGGCAACGCACCTCCGCAGAATCCCGATGTCCTCCTCGAGCGTCTTGCGGAGCTCCTCCGCGCCCGGCGCATCCGGCCGATTCGCCAGCTCCATCAGCGTCTGCGCCATCGGCACACCCACCGCCTCACGCTCGGCCTCGTGGATCAGCCACTGCGCCGACTCGAACGCGCGCAGCCCGCGCCGGTTGTCCGGGTTAAAGCTCGTCAGAAAGACGTGCGTGATCTCCTCCGGCGCGAGGTTCGCCCGCTCCCGCAGCCGGGCCGTCAGCACCGTCGCGGGCATCCCCGGATCGACCAGAATCTTCGCGCTCTTGGTCGTGATCAGCGTCGTGGTGGAGTGCCCCGTCCGCGTCGCGCCCCGCTCGCCCCACAGCGGATGGGCCGCCAACGCACCGATCGAGATGATCCTGTAGTCCATGACCGTCAGGGTAGCGCACCCCCCGCGGTCAAGCCCCGTCCAGGCTCGAACGCAGCGCCTCGAGCGCCGGGTGCCGCTCCAGCCGCTTCTTCTTCAGCGCCTCGATCACCGCCGGTGGACACATCGACGAAAGCGCCGTCGTCGGATCATCGCTCATCGCCGTGATCTGCCGGATCAAGCTTGAAGACGTGTACGCGAAACTCTGCCCCGCCACCACAAACGCCGTCTCCAGCCCCGCGACCTCGCGGTTCGTCACCGCCTGCTGAATCTCGTACTGCAGGTCCGACAGATTCCGCACGCCCCTCAGCAGCGCCGCGGCACCCAGCGACCTCGCAAAATCCACCGTCAATCCCGAGAACGGCATCACGCGCACCGTCGCCCCATCCGGGTGCTGCCGCACCATCTCGTCCACCAGCGCCACCGTCAGCCCGACACGCTCGTCGAAGCTGAACAGCGGGCTCTTCCCCGGGTTCAAGCCAACCCCCACGATCAGCTCATCGAAGAGCCGCCGCCCCCTCGCGATGACGTCAAGGTGACCGAAGGTCACCGGATCAAACGAGCCC
>JBMOHX010000192.1:0-7385 GCA_049317625.1 Phycisphaerales bacterium | reverse complement strand
GGAACTCGGTGCCCCGGATCTCGGCGATCGTGTTGAACGCCGGTACCGGCCCGGCGGTGAGCGCGTGATCGGCGTTGATCTCGACCTCGATGGGGTCCTGGTCCGCGAGGCGCGAGTTGATGTAGTCGTAGTCGCTCCCGCGGATGACAACGTGCACGTCGTCGGGGATGTCCGCGAGCTCGCGCTTACTCCACTCGGGCGCGGCACCGGTCCACACGCGCTCGTCGCGCGCGCTCGAAATCCAACCTGCCACCCCGTCGAAGACCATGCGCTGCGAGATGGACAGCTCCGAGACCGCGGTGCCTTCATCGACTTTCTTCCTGGCCTCGATGCGGCGCTGGAAGTGATCGGACAAGCGCCCGCGGATGCCGCGCTGCCCGACCGCCGGGGGCGGACGCAGCAGAATCCACGCCCCGCTCAGCTTGTCTTTGACCGCGGCGTAGTCCTCCTCTGTGCGTGGTTCCTTCACCACCGGCGCACGCTTGGGGCCGTCTGTCCCCTTGGTCCACGCGAGCGTCGAAAACTCCAGGTCGCGTGACTTGTCGTACTCGATCGCCGTCACCTCTCCAGCGTCGTCCTTCTTCTCCCGACGCAGAAACACCGCGGCGGTCGAAGGCCCTCGATCAAAGCGCACCGGGTACTCGCCCCATTGCTCGACGCGGGGATTCTCCAACCCCCACGCGGTGTACTGGTCCTTGCACCACTCGTTCGCGAGCTGCGCACGGGTGGAGGCCGTGAGGCGCGGACCGATCTCCTTCGTGAGATGCCGCAGGTGCTCCATGACCTGGTTGCGGTTCTTCCCCTCGTCGAGAATCTTCCGGACGATCTCGTCGTCACCCATCGGGATCGCGGGCGCGGGGATCTCCTCGCCATCGATGACCGCGGTCCAGCCGTCACCGCCGGTCGCGAGGGCGGGGAGCGCGTGCGTGGGAAGGAGGGCAATCAATGCCAGAACGAGGGGTCTGCGGATCATGGGAACTCCGGGGAAAGTCTCCACGCAGCTTAGCAGAAGTTTGACGGGGCGTGGACGTGCGTATGCCACCTACCGCAGAACCCGATGAGGTCGTCGCCGTCGAGCCATGCGCCCACCCGCTCGCTTCAGCGCGGGGCGGTCGCGACGTCTCATCTCGTTCACTGCTTCTTTGAAACAATGAAGCGTGCTGCTTTGCTCCTCTTTGAGCTTTGCTCCTCCGCCCCTCCCCCTCGGGCCGCCAGTGGGTACACTGCCCCCCACCTTCCCCGGAGCCTCCATGCTCGTCGCCGAAAACCGCCCGCGCAACCTCAGTTGGATCCACGCCGGGCCGCTGCTGTTCGGCGACTGGGGCACCAGCCGCCTCTACGTCCTGGGGCTCGCCTTCTACTACACCGGCCACGCCTCTGTCTCGTATCTCTTGGTCATGTCGCTCATCATGGCCGCGGTCGCTTGGGCGTACACGGTGGTCTGCCGGTGCTTCCCTGACGGCGGCGGTGTGTACGCCGCGGCACGGCGGATCAACCCAACCCTCGCCGTCGTGGGCGCGACGCTCCTGCTCTGCGACTACACCGTCACCGCGTCGCTCTCCGCCGTTGAGGGCTTCCACTACATCGGGCTCCCGGCGTCCTGGGTGGTCATCGCGAGCCTGATCTCGATGGTGCTCATCGGCATCGTCAACTGGCTCGGTGCGCAAAACGCGGGGCGGTTCGCGCTGGTGATCGCCATCGTCGCGATCTTCGCCTCGGCCATCGTGGGCCTGATGTGCCTCCCGCTGCTCCCCGAGGGCATCCGCACGATCACCACGCACGCGCCGGGCGTCGATTCCTGGCCAGACCGCTGGGAGTCTCTCGTCCGCATCGTGCTGGCCCTCTCCGGCGTCGAGGCTGTCGCGAACATGACCGGGTTGATGAAGGAACCCGTGGCCCGCACGTCGAAGCGGACCATCTGGCCGGTGCTCGCAGAGGTCCTCATCCTGAACCTGATCTTCGGCATCGCGATCAACGCGATGCCCTCCTTGGTGACGCAGACAGTGCCCGATTACGTGGTGCACGAGGTTCTGGGCAAACTCCAGCCGGAAGACGTGCCCGCGGAAGTGCGCGAGTACCGCGACACCGCCGTCAAAATGCTCGCCCACCACGCGGCGACCGATCTCTTTGGGCCCGCTGTTGGCCGCTGGTTCGGTATCGGCTCCGGCATCGTGTTCGGCCTTCTCCTGCTCTCGGCGGTGAACACGGCGATCATGGCGATCGTGTCGGTCCTCTACTCCATGGCGAAGGACAAGGAGCTCCCCTCGGGATTGACCAAGCTCAACTACTCCGGGGTGCCGAAGTGGGGGCTTGTCGCCGCGGGCATCCTTCCGTTCGGTGTGCTGCTCTTCGAGGCCGACCCCAAAGCGCTCGGCGAGCTCTACGCCATCGGCGTTGTGGGTGCCATCGCAATCAATGTCGTCTGCTGCGCCGCGAACAAGGAACTCCCGATCTCCAAGTGGGAACGCGCCGGGCTCTGGACCCTCGGGGTGCTGATGTCGGTCATCGAGCTCACAATCATCTACGCAAAGCCCCACGCCACAGCCTTCGCCGCGGGAATGATCGGCACGGTGCTGCTCGTCCGCTGGCTGCTTCCCAAACCCCACACCGGCATGGGAGACGTCATGCCCGAGCCCGCCCAGGGCTGGCTCGCCGAACTGCTCGGCGTTTCCAAAACGCTCCCGCAGCGCCCCAGCCGCATCATGCTCGCCGCGAGAGGTCGGGACCAGGCCGAGTACGCCGTTCAGCTCGCGAAGAAAAAGAACGCGGTGCTCTTCGGTATCTTCGTCCGCACCGTCCGTCTGCTCGACGTCCAGCCCGGCAAACTCCCGCGGCTCGAAGACGACCCCGAGGCACAGGCCGCGCTCGGAACCACGCTCGTTGTCGCCCGCGAGGCGGGCGTCCCCTTCTACCCGATCTACATCACGAGCCCCGACGTCGCGCACGAGATCCTCGACTACACCGTCACCTTCGGCTGCGACACGCTGATCATGGGCAAGTCGAAGCGCAGCCTCTTCGCCCGCAGGCTCGCGGGCGACGTCATCTCGCAGGTGGCCCAGCACCTTCCCGACGAGGTTTCGCTCGTCACCCGCTCTTCCGGCGATTCGCCGCAACCGGCCACGCCGCAGAACAGCTCCTCGCAAAAATGAACACGCCGGGCCCCTAAGGACTCGGCGCGTCAGTGGGTCAGGAGTTGTTCGCGGGTCCGGTCGGCCTGCGTCCGATTCAGCGGCGGCGACGAGAGCCGATCATCACGCCACCGAGGGCACCCAGCACACCCGCGCCGGGGGCGGGGATGAAGCCGGAGTAACCGGGAAGGTGCACTTCGCCGTTCTGCACCATGGATCCGACGAACACCGAGCCGTCGATGGCGGTGGAGTTCGTGAGTTGGGCGGAGGGTGCGAGGATCGCACCGTTGAAGTTCCGGTTGACGACGATCGAGGTCGCCTGGGTGAAGTTCCAGATCGTCGTGGCGCGGACGTTTGCGTTCTGCCAGTTGCCGACAAAGTTGCCGCCGTTGAACGCCGCGAAGGAGCCGCTCACGTTGATCACGATCGACGAAGCGCCGCCGGTCACCAGTTCATACTGCTGAACCAGCGAGCTCGTCAGGGCCGAAGCGCTGATCGAGAACACGGCCACGCCGTCCGAACCGGGAGTTGCGATAAACCGCATCGGACCCGGCTGCCCAGACGGAGCCTGCACGGAGCTATCGGCCGCGAGACCGCCGAACGCGGAGCTCACACCGAAGAGGTCCGCGGCAACCGACGCGACCGACGCGGCGACCGCGCCGTCGACGATCTCCAGGCCGCCGCTATTCAAGTTCAGGCCGCCAATCCGCGCGCCCGAGCGCCGGAAGTTGCCCGCCTCGACCTGCAGGTTGTTGACGGAGGTAAATCCGCCGACAGACAGCACATCAACCCCGGCGTAGTTCCCCCGGGGGAGCAGCTGCGTGCCGACCTGAGCAGCGGCGCCCGTCAAGTTCCCGCCGACGAACAGCCGGCCCTCTGTGTCCTGGCCCGTCTGCAGGTTGCCAAGAACGACCTGATTGAAGCTGGTGATCACCGACGCGGAAGCGGTGCCCGCGGCGAGCGCGGTTGCCAACACAAACGTGCAACGAATCGACATGAATGGTTCTCTCTCGTCTCTTCCGCAACCCCGGGAGCGGTCCTCGCCCAACGCCGGCTGCGGTCGGGGAGATACTAGCTGCGAGCCCGCGATCGACAAGTCAAGCGACCATGAAGCTCGCTACTCGTCGTCCCATTCGAAGCTCTTCCGCCGCGCCGACGCCGGCTGCCGGATCGCGACGCCGATAATCAACCCGGTCATGCCCCAGGTCGCCAGCATGCTCGACCCGCCGTGGCTCACGTACGGGAGCGTGATGCCCACGATCGGCAGCAGCCCGATGTTCATCCCGACGTTCACAAACACCTGCGCCGCGATGAATCCAGTAAGCCCTACGCACACCAATCTCCCGAATGGCTCCTTCGCTCCCGCGGCCGTGATCAGGGCCCCGGTCACCCACAGCGCGTAAAGCCCCAGCAGCGCGAGCCCCCCGGTGAACCCAAATCGGTTGCAGATGACCGCGAAGATCATGTCGTTGTGCCGCTCGGGGAGCGCGTTGAAGTGCAGCAGCGTGCGCGATCGTTCTTCCGGCAGCCCAGACATGCCCCCCGCGCCCGCCAACCGCTGAGCGGTCACCGACTGCATGTTGATGTCCTGGTCGGCGCTGGTGTCGCCTCGGAGCTGTTTGAACAACCCGACGAACCGTTCCTTCTGGTGCGACTTGAGCATCGGGTACGCCGCAGGCGCCGCCGCGGCCGCGATGACCACGATGATCGCGAGATGCTTCAGTCTCGCCCCCGCCGCCACCAGCACCGCGAACAGCGCCGGCACGAACAGCGTCGCCGAGCCCAGGTCGGGTTGCAGCGTGATCAGCCCCACGGGGATCGCGGTGATCAGAGCGGGCGGGAGAAGCCCCAAGAACGTGCGGTGGTTGTCGCGGTACCGCAGGTACCACGACAGCACGAGCACATACGCGATCTTCGCGAACTCGGATGGCTGGAGGTCCACCGGCCCCAGATCAATCCATCCGCGCGCGCCGTTCCGCGGCCTCACGATCGACGACGGCACGAACGGCAGCAGCAGGAACACGAGCAAGCAGACCGCCACGCCCAGCAGCGCCCACGACGCCGCGCCGTAGAGCCTGTAGTTCGGGATCGCCACCGCAAAGCAGAAGAGAATCCCCACGCCCGCGTACAAGGCCTGCTTCATCGCCGGTTCGGGGAGAGCGTCCCACCCCTTGGGATCGAGGCTCATCGCGACGTTGATGGAGTAGATCCCGATCATCGTGAGCGCGGCCGACGAGAAGAGCACCAGCCACGCGGCACGCCCGTTCACCAGCGCCTTCCATGTCAACGCCGGCCAGTCGGCCAGGGGAGGGAGAAACCCGTCGCGCCGGTAGCTCACTTCAGGTACCCCTCCGCGCGCAGCGCATGGATCACCTGATTGCAGATCGGCCCCGACACCTTGCCGCCACTCCCGCCGTACTCCACCAGCACGGAGATCGCGTACCGCGGACGATCGTTCCCGACCAGCACCACGAACCACGAGTGGTCACCCGTCTGCGCGAGCACGCCCTTCCGCGGGCCTTCTTCGTCGGGATCGATCACCACGTCCGGCGCATCCGCCGTGCCGGTCTTTCCCCACACCGTGACGCCCTCGACGTTGAACGTCGGCTCGTCGTGCTCGTCGATGCGGATGTGATTCCCGGTGCCGAGCTTCTCGTTCACGCTCTTGTGCAGCCCCAGAAGCGCAAGGTCGATCGCCCCTGCGGCAGCTCAAGGTCCACCGGGTCCGGACGCGGCGCACCCAGGATCAGCCGCGGCGAATACGCCACACCCCGCCGCGCGAGCGTCGCGTACGCGTTCGCGGCGTGGAGAGGCGTCCACGCGATCGGCCCCTGCCCGATCCCCATCTGAATCGCGTCCGGCGTCGCGAGGTCGCTCCCATCATTCGGCGACGAGTTCGTCCCGGGCTCGATGAACCCGATGTGCCCCTCGCTCTCGATCCCGACGCCGAGCCCAAACGCCTTGCCCACACCGAACCGCTTGTACAAGTCCACCACCCCGGGCACGTCCAGCCGACGACCCAGGGTGAAGAAGAAGATGTTGCACGAGCACATGAGCCCCTCGTCCGCCGAGAGATCGTGCCCCAGTTGCACCGAGTGCGTAGTTTGGAATCGCTTGTAGATCCAGCAGCGGTAGATGTTGGGCTTGCCCTCGAGCAAGTGGCCGTTGCACGCGATCCGCTGATCCTCCGTGTATGTCCCACGCGACATCGATTCGGCCAGCACCAGCGCCTTCACGATCGAGCCCGGCGGATAAGGCATCCCGATCGCGCGGTTCAGGTACGGCATCCGCAGCTTGTCGCCGAAGATGCTCTCGGGGTCCGTCCGCGCTTGCTCTCGAGTGAAGGTCGGCGTCGAGACCATCGCGAGAATGTCCCCGGTGTCGACATCCAGCACCACCGCCGCGCCGTTCAGCACCGTTCCCATCGGCTGGGTCTGACTCTCCTGGTGGTGCCACGGCTGGACCACCGCCAGCCCCAGCTCACGCGACATCAACGCTTGCACCCGTGCCTGGAGCATGATGTCGATCGAGAGGGCCACGTCCCGCCCGCCCTGCGCGTCGATCGCGTCGACGCCGCCCGTGTCAAGGTGCCGCGTCTGCACGCCGCGCAGCCCGCGGAGGAAATGCTCCTGCGAACCCTCGATCCCGGTGTCGCCGACCCTGTCCAGGTCGCGGTAGCTGCCGCGGTCGGTGAAACTCCCGCCCATCGCCATCACGGCCATCGACGGGTTGCGGTCGAGAAAGTCGCGCCGAGCCCCGGCGTCCTCCGCGAAGACTCGGTCCAGCATCCGCCCCAGGATGTGGCAAGCGACCCCATCGACAGTGACCAGCACCGGCTCGTCCGAGCGCAGCGGCCCCGGCAGCGTCTTGGCGTCGACTTCCACTTCCATCCGCTCGTACGGGTAGGCGCGATCGCCGGTATCAGCGACCTTCACCCCCGGGACAACGGCGACTTCCGGAACCCGAGAGAGATCCAGCACGCCGCGCCACCGCTCGGGCACGAGCGAAATGTCCGGCCTCGCTGTCTCCTGAGACAAAAGGTCGAGCGAGAACGCCAACGCGTCATCGATCCTCGCGGCGAGCGTGTGCTGCCCCTTCTGCTCCGCGATCGGCTGCTTCACGTTCTTCTCGACCGCGCGGAGCGTCGACTCCGCGAACGCGTCCCCCCTCGCCTTCGCCGACGCGATGGCCTCGGCGATCCGCCCCAGCGAGTCGCTCGAATCCGCGGCCGGCCGAACCTGTTCCAGCACATCCAGC
>JBMOHX010000191.1:0-7386 GCA_049317625.1 Phycisphaerales bacterium | reverse complement strand
AGGTATTGACGTTCCGGACAAGAAGAAGATCCTCTTCGCGCTCCAGTACATCCACGGCATCGGCCCCAAGTTCGCGAAGGACATCCTCGCGGAAGCCGCCGTTGATCCCGATCAGCGCGCCCACGATGTGGACGAGGCCAAGCTCGCCCAGATCAACGCGATCATCGACAGCAACTACATCGTCGAGGGTGCGCTGCGCCGTCAGGTGCAGCAGAACATCCAGCGACTCAAGGAAATCCGCTCGTACCGGGGCGATCGCCACCGCAAGGGCCTCCCCGTTCGCGGCCAGCGCACCCAGTCGAACGCCCGTACCCGCAAGGGCAAGAAGAAGACGGTCGCCGGCAAGAAGGGCGTCAAGGCCAAGTAATCAGTTCGGTTCCACCACGCCGCCACCAGGGCGCGGCGCGGTCATGCACGTGCGGGGACGACACACCGTGTCGGTTGATCCGCGGAGGTCACGATGGCGAAGAAGGGCAAAGTCCGGAAGAACGTCGTTCGCGGTATCGCGCACATCCGCGCGACCCAGAACAACACGATCGTCACCATCACCGATATGAACGGCGAAACCCTCGCGTGGGACTCCGCCGGCACCATCGGCTTCAAGGGCGCCCGCAAGAGCACCCCCTTCGCCGCGACCCGCGCGGCAGAGACCGCCGGCGGCAAGGCCCGCAAGATGGGGATGACCGAACTCGAGATCCGGATCAAGGGTGCTGGTTCCGGCCGCGAAAGCGCCGTCAACGGCCTCACCGGCGCCGGACTCCGCGTCACCGCCATCGAGGACCACACCCCGGTCCCGCACAACGGCTGCCGGCCCCGCAAGCGCCGCCGCGTCTGATCTCGCCAGCCTCAGAGACATCATCGCCCGGGCAACCGGGCGTTTCCGTCGCGTTCGGACAGAGGAATTGAAGGCCGCGCGTCCCTCCCGGCGAGGGCGCACCCGGCCGTGAACCTCTGCTCCTTCGATCACCACGATCGTTCGCCGGGCAGGATTGCTTACCATGACCATGAGGGTTCGTTGGCGCGGTCTCGAACTCCCCACCCGCGTGCTGGCCGACAGCAAGTTCCGGGGGAGCGACGTCTACGGGCGTTTCACCGTTGAGCCTTTCGAGCACGGGTTCGGCACCACCGTGGGCAACAGCCTGCGGCGCGTCCTGCTGAGCAGCCTCGAAGGCGCGGCCGTGTCGAGCATCAGCATCAAGGGCGTCCAGCACGAGTTCTCCAGCATCCCCGGCGTGATGGAGGACGTGACCGACATCGTCCTCAACGTCAAGAACCTCATCGTCAAGCTCGAAGGCGATGAGCCCAAGACCATGCGCCTCGCCGCCCGCGGCCCCGGCGAAGTCACCGCCGACATGATCCAGGCCGACACCGCCGTGACCATCCTCAACAAGGACCTGGTCATCGCCACCCTGACCGAGCCCGTCGAGTTCGACATGGAGCTCAAGGTCACCAAGGGTCGCGGCTACGTCCCGGGCGCCGATCACATCCAGCCCAACGAAGAGCAGGAAGTCGGCATGGTCTACGTCGACTCGATCTACTCGCCCGTCCAGCGCGTGCGCTACAAGATCGAGGAGACCCGCGTCGGTCAGAAGACCAACTACGACAAGCTCACCCTCGAGATCTGGACCAACGGCACCGTCACGCCCGAGATGGCGCTCGTCGAGGCCGCCAAGATCCTCAGGAAGCACCTCAACCCCTTCGTGCAGTACTTCGACATCGGCGCCGAACGCGTGAGCGACGAGGCCGCCGCCGCCGCGAGCGTCGACGAGGAACTCATCCGCAAGCTCAACATGCCCATCGGCGAGCTCGAACTCTCCGTCCGGGCCAGCAACTGCCTCGAGTCCGCACGGATCGAAACCGTCGCGCAGTTGGTTTCCCAAACAGATGCCGATCTTCTCAAGCTCCGGTCCTTCGGCCGCACCAGCCTCCGCGAGGTGAAGCGCAAGCTGCAGGACATGGGCTTGGACCTTGGAATGACGCTGCCCGAGGGCGTCTCCGTTCCCCCGCCGGTGATGCCCAACTGAGGTCCCTCGGACCTCCGCACGTTCGGTTGGGATCGGTCGGGATTGATGGCTATACTCCCCACCCCGTACTTCACGGGATGGGCTTGGTTCGGAGCTAGGTATGCGTCACCGCAGGGCAGGATATCGTCTGGGCCGCACTTCCACGCACCGCGAAGCGATGCTTCGCAACATGGCGTGCGGTCTGTTTGAGCACGGTCAGATCGTCACCACGGTCCCGAAGGCCAAGTGCCTCCGGCCGTTCATCGAGAAGATCGTCACCCTCGCCAAACGAGGGGACCTCGCCGCCCGCCGGCGCGTGATCCAGATGCTCGGCGGCGACCGCCGCGGCTTCGACTGGCTCTTCGTCGCCCGTGACGCGAGCGAGGCCGAGAAGGCCCATGTCCAGGAGCAGCGTGACCGCACCACCGGTTTCTTCGACCTCCCCGAGAGCGCCGAGGTCGAGCGCAACCGCTACGGTGAGATCCGCAAGGCCCCCAAGGTCGTGAAGCACATCTTCAGCCGCGTTGCCCCGCGCTTCCAGGACCGCTCCGGCGGCTACACCCGTATCGTCAAGCTCGCCAAGTTCCGCATCGGCGACGCCTCCCCCCTCTGCGTCCTTCAGTTCGTCGGCAACTCCGAGAACGAAGGCCCCGAGATCGGCGGTCGCCTCAGCGTCCGTCGCAAGAAGGCCGACAAGCGCACCGCCTTCGCCGCCAAGCTCCGCCGCGAGAAGGACGCCGCGACGCCGGCAGCTCCCGCTGAATCAGAGCCGACCGCCTAACGCCATACGCAATCTCAGTAACCATGACGCCCGCTGATCAAGCGGGCGTTTTCTTTCGAACCCTCCGCACCAACGGGAGTGACCGCACCATGGAGCCAACTGCTGCCCAACCCCACTCCGCCGAGTACTTCGGCGAATCGCGTGATCATTGGTGGAACCCTAGCCAAGTCGCGCGGATGCTGGACGAGTGGTGCCTCCGTGGCGCTCGCACCATACTTGACGTGGGGTGCGGCGTGGGCCACTGGGGGCGCGTGCTCATGCCGCACCTCGCTCCCGAGGCCACGCTGGTCGGCGTGGATCGAGAACCGGAGTGGGTTGTTGAAGCGACCCGGCGTGCGTCCAACGCCGGTTTGGGCGAGCGGGCCAAGTACCAGCGAGCCACCGCGGAATCACTCCCGTTCCCAAACGCCGCGTTCGATTTGGTCACGTGCCAGACAGTGCTGATCCACCTCGCGGACCCGCGCGCAGGCATCCGCGAGATGCTTCGCGTCCTGCGGCCGGGCGGGGCGCTCCTGGTCGCGGAGCCCAACAACATGGTGAACACAGTGGTTCACAGCAACGTGACCGCCAACGACCCGATCGAGTCCCGAGTCGCGTACATTCGGCTGCAACTGACCTGTGAGCGCGGCAAGGCCAACCTGGGCCTGGGTAACAACTCCGTGGGCGATCTGGTTCCGGGGATGTTCGCCGAGGCTGGGCTCGAAGGGATCGCGGTGCGGTTGAACGAGCGCGGGAGCCCGCTGATCCCGCCGTACTCCGGCCCGGGACAACGGGCCGTGCTGGACGAACTGGAAAAGTGGTCGGAGCGAGAGTTCTGGTGCTGGGACAAGGCCGAGACACACAGCTACTTCGTTGCCGGCGGGGGACGCGCTGAGGACTTTGAAGCGATGTGGTTGATCGCCATGGATCTCCAGCGCCGAGACGTTGCGGCGGCCCGCGCGGGGACCTACGCCTACGCCGGCGGCGGGGTCGGGTACCTCATAGTGGGTCGCAAGCCGACTTGAGCGACGCGCCACGAGCGCGGCACAAAGGCACGCGAGGGCCGAGACGCAGCCCCCGCGCGTGATTCATCCGATGCGATTCCAACGGATCACCTGCGCCGACGCGGCACGACAATCGCCGCGGCCGCGAGGAGCAGCACGCTCGCGCCCGGCGCCGGAACGCCGCGGTCCATCGTGAGGCCGAAGGTATCTCCCGCCGACAACCGGAAGTAGGCTTCGGAGTAGATCTCAAGCTCGCTCGCCGGACGCCACTGGGTCTGGTAGCCGCTGCCCCAACCAGCCAACCCATTCGAGTTGGGCATGAAAATGAAGCTGGCGAAGGCGCCCGCCACTTGCGAGTACCCGATCGACGGGATCTCGTACATGTGCCGCAGCGACATCTGGCCGGGCAGCATCCCTATCAACCGCACACCATCCGCGTTGTTGTCCCTCAGACTCAGCTCGGTGCCCCAGCGATCATCGATCCACGTGCTTCCGTCGGGAGCAGTCATCGCGTAGGGCCAGCCGTTTGCGAATGTCGTTCCCTGATAGGGCATCCGAATCTGAACCCAGATGTCCTCGTCGGCGTTGGCGGTGAGCCCGAACGCGCCGGTCTGCATCCGGAACGGGTCCGGCGTGAACCAGCCGTTCCACGACTGATCCGCGAAGCTGTAGTCCATCGAATCCAGCCGCGCGATCTCGCGGGAGTTGGCGTCCATCATCGGAACGTTGCTCGCGGAAGCATCGTCCCAGATCTCGTACTGAGTCAGCGGTGCCCACCGGTCTGCGACCACATGGTGGGTGAGCCCCGCTTCCGTGAGCACGTACTCCGCGGTGTTCGACGAGGTGAAGGTGCCCACCCGGATCGTCACCAAGTCCGTGCCCCACGACGGTGCGGCCGCGGCAGCGAGTGCGCTGAAAGCCAGAAGCGGTACGCGTGTCCTGTTCATGTGCTCCTCCTTGGCCTCTTGAGGGCCCAAGCATCGGAGCCGCACTCCCGCGCAGCGGAACGGCAACTCCGAGCAAGCACGCGCGATGGTAGCCGCCAACAGAGGACACATCCATCTCTTGAGGTCGGATGGGGCTGGAATCGCATCACGGCGGGCTCGAACGAGCAAACTCCTCTGCCCGGGATGAGGCACTCGGCCCTGTGGAAAAAAAACAGAGCCCCGGTCGCCCGGGGCTCTGTCAATCGTTACCGAACTGTGCCGCGGAGTGCGACACTCGCGCGGGATTACCAGCCGCCGCTGCGGCCGCCGCGGCCACCGCCGCCGCCACCGCCGCCGAAGCCGCCGCGGCCACCGCCGCCGCCGCCGCCACCACCGAAGCCACCGCGACCGCCGCCGCCGCCTTCACGGGGCTTGGCTTCGTTCACGGTGAGGTCACGACCATCCACGTTCTTGCCGTTGAGAGCGGCGATAGCCGCCTTCGCCTCAGCGTCGTTCGGCATTTCCACGAAGCCGAAGCCGCGGGGGCGGCCAGTCTCGCGGTCCATGACGAGGGAAGCAGACACGACCGAGCCGAACGGCTCGAACAGGGACTGCAACTGGCTCTCAGAAGTGCTGAACGACAAGTTTCCGACGTACATTTTCATACTGCATCTACCCAAGCCCGTGAGACATTCGATACCGGTGCTTCAACTCGGGCAAAGGAAGAGCGTCGGTGACCCTTGAGCGCGCCCTGCTCCGAGAACGGAGCGGCTTTCAGATTCGTTTATACTAGGCACCTCCGCGCTTGCGGGATTTTCCGGTGACGGTTTATCCCGGGTGCCCCGGCGCACCCCCGTACGGGGCCCCCAAAGCGGATCGATCGCCTGAATGGGTGGACCGGGCATCGTCGGCGCGGCGCGACTCGCATGCGAGGTGGCGTGCATGCGTGAAGAGCTTGAGGGCAGCGGTGTCGAAGCGCGACGTCCGAATCAGCGAGCGAAGCGCCGACGACGCAGCCCCGTGCTCGCGGCGAGTCCCGCGAGCGCGAGCGCGCCGGGTGAGGGAATCGCGGTCAGCACGCGCACCTCGTCCATTCCTTCACCGACGGTCAAGCGGAACGCCACCGTGTTGCGGTTGACAGACAGGAAGAGCGTCTCGGTGCCGGGGTTCGCGCCCAGGTCGAGGCCGCGGCTGGTGCCGTTCCAGTAGGCGGTACCGTCGCGCCCGAAGCGAGCGTCGGTGTTGATCAGCCGGTTGCTGCCGACGATGATGCCCAAGATGTCGTCGCTAAACGTGACCGAGCCTTCGTAGGTACGGGTGGTGATGCCGACGCTGTCCGCGTGCAGGATGTAGCTGGAGACGGCGGTGCCGGCCGGAATCGCGCCGGGCGTGAGATCCGACAACTGATCAACCAGGCCTGTTGCAGTGATGTCGACTTCCTGCGCCTCGGGGAGCAGGCGGTTGCGCTCGAACATGATGCGGGCCTGTTCGTTGCTTTCGAAGGCTCCGATCGTCAGTGACGGCGGGATCGGCGCGACGGTCGCGCTCCCGGTGACGTTGGTGATGATGGCGAACGCGGACGACGAAAGGGCGGCGGTGGCGGTCAGCGCAGCGAGTGCACGCATCGGGATCTCCTCCTGTCTTGGCGCTGTCGCACGTGCGCACAGCGGTTTGTCTCTCGGCAGCAAAACGCCGCCGGGCCAGCATATTGCAGGCCGGGCGGCGGTCATCACTCTCGTCGGCGGTTTGAGCGCGAATCTTCGGGCGAAACGTCCGGAAAGTCAGCGGGTTTGGCTCGTGGGAGGGACGATCACACGAGCGATCCGACAGCCGCGAGCTGGTCGATGAGCTCATCCGCGCCGGCCGCGCGGAGGTTCGCTCGGTACTGCGCTGTCGCGTGCGGGCCGCTCGCCAGTGCCGCGACGCGCATCCCCGCGCCCTTCGCCGCGGTCACGCCGGCGACCGTGTCTTCGACCACGAGACAGCGCGCGGGATCTAGGTGCATCGCGGCCGCCGCGTGGAGGTAGACGTCCGGCGCTGGCTTGGGATTGGGCACGTCGTGGCCGCTGAAGATGTGCGGCTCGACGTGCTCGAGCAGGCCGGTGAGGCCGAGTACCAGGCGCAGGTACTCGTGCCCGCTGTTGGAGACCACCGCGCGCGGGAGCGTGAGCGAAGCGAGCAGCGCCTTTGCGCCGGGGATCTCGCGGAGCGACTCGCGGCAGTGGCGGCGGACGAGGGGCTTGATCTCTTCCATGAACTCGGGTCCCAGCATGACCCCCTTGTGCTCGGCGACCCAGCGCGTGACGTAGGCGATGTTGGTGCCGATGAAGGTGCGTACACACTCCTCCGGCGACATCGCGACGCCGTTGCGGGCGAGCACCTCGGAGAGGACGGCGTTCATGATGGGTTCGGAGTCGACGAGGGTGCCGTCGCAGTCGAAGAGGATGGCGTGAATCTTCACGTGGGGGAGCTCCGGCGGTCGCGGAATTCGTTGGTGGAAGGGGAGGCCGACAGTATCATGCTCAGATTCCCTTGGAGGCTGGTGCATGCGCATGCTGTGGTATGTCCTCGCGTGGCTGATGGGCTTCGCTGCCGCGGCGGGGGGGCAGTGCATCAACTGGTCGCCACTTCCTGGAATCGAGCCGGTCACCGGCCTGAACGACTCGGTCAGCGACCTCGCGGTCTGGGACCCG
>JBMOHX010000190.1:0-7413 GCA_049317625.1 Phycisphaerales bacterium | reverse complement strand
CACGATCAGCTTCAGGTTCCTCTGCACGATGTCAGCTCCGCTACTGAGTACGCCGCCTCACGGGCCGGCCGTTGTTGTCGATCACTTCCCGACGATTCCCCGCCATCCCGATGCAAGCCACCGACGCGTCATTCCGGCTTACCCGGGTCGAACACGTCCAGACCCGTCTTGGTGTCCTCCAGGTTGATGTCGAACCTCGAGTCCGGCACCTTGTCCGACGTGATGTACAGCCTCGACCCCGCGACGGATTCCTTCATCACGTCGAAGTAGAGCGACGCGCGATAGAGCTGGGGCGAAGCCTTGTACAGGGCCAACTGGCCTGTGTACCGCGACGCGCGGCCCCGCTCGCCCATGTGCTTCTCCCAGCGGGCCGCCGAAGCCTCGGAGAGCCGTGACGCAGCCGTCCCGCCCGCCGCCTCGATCAACCCCCGGATCTTGCCCTCCTGGGCCGAGAGCTCCGGCTGCGCGGCCTTCCGCTCGTTCAGGCCCTGGAGCACATCCAGTTCCTGCACGATGGTCCTCGCCAGTCCGATGTCGCCCGCCACTTCCACGAGGACCTTCACCTCGTCGCCCCGGGCCGCTTCGATGTTCGCCTCACGCCGCTGGTCCGTCTGCACCGTGAGCTCGAAGCTCTTGGCCGAGTCCTTGGGCGGGTGCACGCCCGTGATCCCGACGAACACCACCTGAACCCCCGCTCCGCGCGGCTTGCCATCGGGCCCGGGGTTCAGACCGTCGAACGCCTTCTGCACATCCTCCCGCAGCTGCTCGGAGACTTCGCGACGCGAGCCGCCGATCACGCGGTCCAGCGAGAGCGTCTGGAACAGCTTGAACACTTCGCGCTGCGCGACCGCCCGCAGCAACTCGTCGCGCGTCCCGGGCGGCGCGAACTCATCGAACAGTTTCACGTCGTTGATGGCGTACTGCAGAGGCACCTCGGCCGACACCATCGCCACGTCGGAAAGCCCGGTCGTGTCCGCCTTGTCGCCGCGCCCTTCCGGCCGCACAAACTGGTACACCTCTTCGCCGATGTGGTCGTTGGTCCAGAGGATCGCGTCCTTGTTCGCGGGCTGGGCCGTGCCCAGCACCAGCTCGCGGACGCCCGTCACCGTCAACGACTTGATCCGCTCTCGGCCCTTCGCATCACGCTCGAAATACTCGGGGATGTACAGTTCTTCGATGGGCCACGGCAGCTTCACCACCAGCCCGGAGAGCACCACGCGCGACGGCGCTCCCAGCCGCAGAACGATCGCCTGCTGGTGCGGGGCCACCACCGCGAAACACGACAGCACCCACATCAACCCCGCTCCCACGCCCAGCAGCAACGGGGCCCGCGAGGTCACCAGTTTGTAGAACCACCCGCCGGTGATATTGAACCCGAGCTGGTAGTTGATCGCCTCGTTGATCGACTGCGCGATCCGGTCCGGCGCGCTCACGAACGAGAGAAGCCCCGAGTCAAACGCCGGCCGCGGGCGGTCGCCCGCCCGACGCGGCCGGTAGATCGCAAGCACGAAGTTGAGGATCGTTTCCGCGCCCAGCAGCACCATGAACGCCGGCACCGCGACGAGGATGTACCGCCCCAGCGTCGGCGGCGGCGCCAGTCGGTCGGACAGATACGCCACGGCCATCGCGGCGCCCAGCAGCGCCGAACCCACCGCGTAGCCCGCACCGCCACGCAGATTCGACCACGCCGCGTGCTTCGCCAGGCTCGCCGAGTACCGAGCCACGAGGAACCCGAAGACCGCGGAGAGCAGCGAAGGGAGCAGGACCCAAAGGTCCTTGGTCGGGGTCACAGCCCGGTACCGGTCGGGATTCACGAACTCCTGGAGGGCGAGGTAGCGCCACACGCCGGCACCGATCAGGGCCGCCGCGACCAGCATGCTCACCGCCGGCAAGAAGATCTTGTGCAGCGCGTTTAGCCTGCGGGCCGCCGGGCGGAACTCGTCCGCTCCCTTCTCGAAGACCGAGCCCGAAACCGGCGCGGCGGCCAAAGCCTCGGCCTCCATGGCCTCGATCCGCTCCCTGCGGTGCTGATCGAACACGATCCCCAGCGCGCCCCACACGACGATGCCGATCGAGTGGAAGATCGCCGCGGTCACCGCGGTCCGGTCCCCGGCCAGCGAGCCGTAGATCAGGTACACCGCCGTGAAGAGCACCTGGACCGCCAAGCCGAGGAGGCAGACGCCCGCCGCGCGCCGATAGGTCAGAAAGTCCGCTTTCATGCGCTTCAGTGTCCCCGACATTCGCCGCGCCAGAGCCCGCGGCGCTCATTCATTCCGACCGGCGATCCGTGACGCACGAATCGCCCCAACCCGCTCTTCAACACCCCGTCGCCACGCGGATCCCGCGATCCCCGAGGCGACGTTGCTCTCACGCGACCTGCGCCGCGACTCCCGCTCCTGACTCCGTTCCGTCGCTCGACTCCGTCGCAGCATACCCGCCGCGGCCGAGCGAGGTCGCCAGAACGGCGACCCCAAACTCCTTCGTCCGGTGTTCCATCACCACCGTCCAGCCACCCGCACCGAACCCGAGGGGCCGGGGGAGCGTATTGTGGCCGCCCCACCCTCGCCTTTCCAGTCGGATCGCCCCTCGGCGTGCAACCTACCGCAAACGACCTCGAGGGGCGGGTCTGTGCACGGGCGCACCAGAAGCCCGGGCACGGACCTTTGATGTACGCCCGCCGGCCCCCTATGTTCGTCATCCTCCCACGATTCTCTCGCGGCGACGGGCCGAGTTCTTCGGCAACGTTCCCGCCCCGATCCTTGTAGAATCCCCTCCGCCATCATGCCCGTCCAACTCCTGACTATCGCCCGCAACGCCTTTGTCGAAAGCCTTCGACAGCCGATCATGTTCGTGCTGATCATGGCGTCGGGGATCATGCAGATCCTCAACACCTGGGGCACCAACTTCAGCATGGGACAAGAGAGCGCCACCGAAGTGACCGGTGACGATAAGCTCCTGCTAGACATCGGCTTAGCGACGATTTTCGGCTGCGCAACACTTCTCGCGGGGTTCATCGCCACCGCCGTGCTCAGCCGCGAAATCGAGAACAAGACGGTCCTCACCGTCGTGAGCAAGCCCGTTTCTCGAGCGACGCTCGTGCTGGGCAAGTACCTCGGCGTGACCGGAGCGATCTCCGCCGCGGTTGTGATCATGCTCGTGTTCCTGCTGTTCGGGATCCGCCACGGCGTGATGGCGACCGCCGCCCACGAACTCGACATGCCGGTGCTGGTGTATTCCTTCGGCGCGGTTGTGCTCGCGATGGTCCTGGGTGGGTGGTGCAACTATTTCTACGGGTGGAGTTTCCCGCAGACCTTTGTGGGCATCCTCCTTCCGACGATCCTCCTCGCGTACGGCCTGCTGCTTGGCACCGGCAAGCAGTGGCAGTTTCAGCCCCTCGCGAAAGACTTCCACCCGCAGGTGATGCTCGCGTGCGTCTGCCTCGGTATGGCGGTGCTCGTGCTGACCGCCGTCGCCATCGCCGCATCAACTCGCCTCAGCCAGGTGATGACGATCACGGTGTGTTTCGGGGTCTTCGTCATCGCCCTGATGTCCAACTACCTGGTCGGCCGCCACGTCTTCAAGGCCACCAGCATCGGTGCCATCGCGGAGATCAAAGCGGACGACCCCTCGAAGGCGGATCTCACGGAACTCGGTTGCATTCTCTCCCTTCGCCTCGAGCAGCCCTCGAAGCTCGTCGTCAAGCCCGGCGATGCGCTCTACTTCAGCCCCAGCCCGAACGGCTTCCCCGGACTGTCAAAGGGCTCCTACGCCGACTTCACTGGGCCGCTGGATGACGCCAACGCGGCCTTCGGCCCTGATGCCGCCTCGGCCCTGATTCTGATCGATGGTGGCGGCAGTCAGCTCAAGATCAGACACCAGGGGCAGGCCCCTCTTCCTCTCACCCGCACACTTGAAGTCGGCGACTACGTCTTCCTCGATCCCGTCCGCGTGAACATCCCGGCGATGGCGGTCTGGGGCGTGGTGCCGAACCTCCAGTACTTCTGGCTTCTGGATCCCATTTCTCAGGGCAGGCGGGTCCCGGTCGCGTACGTGGGCCTGGTCGCCCTGTACTCGCTGTGCCAGATCGGGACCTTCCTCTCGATCGCAATCGCCCTCTTTCAGCGTCGCGATCTCGGCTGACTCGTCTGAGTCCGCGTGCAGCCGGTCGCAGTGTCAGCCTATCATCGGGGTGAAGTTTGACGATCCGCAAGATCGCGCCGCGCTGATGTTTCGTATCCCCTCAGAGGAGTCCTTCTTATGGCATCCGGCACATCCAAGTCCAAAAAAGGCGCAGACAAGGGCGAGGACACGACCGACAAGGGCAAGATCGCGATGATCGCGATCTCGGCTGTGATCATTCTCGGCGTCGCCGGCTGGCTGATGGTGTACTTCGGTGTCGTCGGCGGAAACGATACCCCGCCCCCACCCCCCGACCTCACCGCCGGCCTGACCGAGGATGGCAAGAAAGAGTTCGAGAAAGCCCAGAAAGACAAGCAAGATCTGATCAAGCGCACGCCCCAGTCAGGTTCGTGAACGCCGGGGCCCGCCGACCGCCTCCGGTGGCGTTCGCGGCTCGTAGGGCATCAGGAAAAACCCGCGAACACCACGCTCCCGGTCGCCGATCCACATGCGCGACCGCGCGATCGCATTGCCACCTTGATCCGAACCGAACTCCGCGACGACTTTGATATCGTCCCGCCCCGGATAGTTGGGGTCGTACACACGCAGCTCGACTCGCGCGTCGTCCGATCTGAGAACCCCACAGGCCAAGACCTGGTGGTTCTGCCACGGCTTTCCGGACTTTGAATCCACGAGCACCAATCCGACGTGGGCGTAGCCCGTCCGCTCCACATGTTGCACGATGACCTTCACTTGCTCCACCGTCCTGCCTCCGGTCGACGGCCCACCAAGACTCTCGGGCGTGTCGGGAAGCCCCATCCACTCGATGAACTTCAGCGCCATGACACCCGTCGCGCCCATTGAATCTGCGTTTCTTTCCCTCAGATATGTGTGAAGCGGATCGCTTTCCGGCGGGGGCTCTGTTGCCTCCGGAGGCAACACCCCCGACAGCCAGAAATCCGCGACAGCCGCGCACATCCCACCGCAAAGGCCGAACTCATCGGGCACGTCGAGGCCCACGCGCGGCGCGTTGCGATGGACCCAGCCCCCGACTGCCGAGTCGCGGAACGGCGCCGGGAGTGGATCTCCCGTGAAGGAGTTCCGAAAGCGAAATCCGTGGCGGGAGGGCGTGAACAGTCCCGCAGCGGCAGGAGTTTCGACTGTTGCTCCGCCGCGCTCGATTGATGGGTGAGTCCTCGGGGAATCGGTTTCGGGTGCGCCACCCGAACACCCCGCCAGACCGACCGTCAAAATCGCCAGCACGATGCGGTGGTTGAAGGTCGCGGGGCGGTGATTCGTCGCTCTCACGCCGGCAGTTTACCGCTCGCCGGAATCCTTGGGAGGCCGCGGCCTGGAAACATGCGCGAGCACCGACTGCCAGGGTTCGGGGACTGTCGTCGCGAGGTCGGCGAGCACGGGCTCGATGTCCGAGAGGGGTCGCGTACTGATGTTTGATCCGAATCGGTGCAGGGCGGCCGCGATGGAGAGGAAATACGCCAGAAGCCCACGAAGCCGCTCGTCGCGGGACCCCGGCCTGCCGAGCAGCTTCTTTCCCGATTCTTTGGCGGCCTTGAGCGCGGGGAGATCGCAAGCTCCATGAGGGTCGGCAAGCACCCCGAGGCCGGGTTCGGTGAACTGGCGGAGCAGCCACTCGGCACCGTCGGGCTGTTCGAGACGGCCTATCAGTTCGTCGACCGGGCGGGTGGGACCGGAGATTCCAAGCCGGAGCAGCTTGCTCGTCATCCCGCCGTTGACGTCCGGCGCTTCCGCCCCGTCGTCCCGCTCGGTCTCCCCCATCGGCGTATCCGGAGATTCGGTCATTTGGGTGCTCCTCCAGAGGCCCGCAGCAGGTTCGCGATCTCCTCGTCCAGACTGTCCGAGTCCACTCCGTCGTCCCGCAGCACGTCGCGCAGCGCGCGGATGAAGCGCCGCTGAACGGTGCGGACCATCACCCACACACGATCCGCCCCGACCCCGCTGTCGGCACCGATCTCTTCGCAGGTGCGGCCCCGAAGATAATATGTACAGAAGAACTCGTGGTGCTGCGAAAGCTCGTCCCGCTCGCACGAGGCCCGCGCCAGCCCGATCGCCCGCCGGACGACGGATCTCGCAAACTCGCGGTCCATCTCCACCGCGTGATCGATCTCCTCCGCGGCATGATCGTCGAGCATCTCGCCCCGGCACGCCGCACGCTTGCCTTCTTTCCGAACGTACTCCTGCAGGTAATACACGAGGCCGGTCATCAGCCATCGACGCAGGCGCATCCCGCTCGCCCGCCACTTGGGGATAAAGTCGATCCGCGAGAGCCGGTTCAACAGGTACCCGTGCACGATGTCGTCGGGCTCGCCAACGTTCCGGTAGCTCGTCCCCAAGAAATACGCCCGGAGCGGGGCGGAATACACCGCGAACAGGTGTCGCTTCAACTCATCCGAGCGGGCGTCCGTCCCCAGGCAACTGAAGATGAACGTACGCTCGGTTTCCGGGAAGATGTCGCGGCTCAACCTTCCACCCCTTGACAGACTCGACGGTCTCCTCCCCGATTCGGGACGACGAATCGATCGGGAGAGCCCCTCAGGCGGTAACGGTCCCGCCGAACCCGCGATCTTATCAAGCCGTCCGAGGATGTATTGGTGATACCTGTCGAACACTGGTGACTCCGTGCCACCTGAACTGAGATCCCTCGTGGGTGCCGTCGGCGCGCTCAGATCCCCGCAACCACTCCCCGAACGTCCTGTACACTCCCCGAACCCCTATGAGCGCCCGGCTCCACAACCTTTGCTTTCGGTGCGGAAGGTCATGCACACCCCTCTCGGCCGGCCGCGACGCCGCCGGACGCCCCCTTTGCCCGGCGTGCGCCGCCCCTGGCGGAGCGGTCGTGGGGATCGACGGAACTTTCGAACTCGTCGACGATCCACCCCCGCTCCAAACCCGTGCACCGTGCCCATTCTGCAACGCGCCGATGCCTCCCGGCGTCGCGAAGTGCCCCGCGTGTGGGAAGCTGCCCTCGGTCTACACCGTGGCCTCCGAACGGGACCCCACGATCGCCGAACCCGCGCCGGCGCCCTGCATGACGTGCGGCTACGACCTCAAGGGACTGCCGTCGCTCAAGTGCCCCGAGTGCGGCACGGTGAACCGCCGACTCTCCCGCAGCCAGATTCTTGAACAGACCTCTCGGGAGGTCTTCGTCACTGAAATCCGGCGCCCGGCGCTCATGGCGGGCATCTCCGTGGGGCTCCTCACGCTGCTGCTGCTTTTTACCCAGCCGGCCGCCGCGGTCGCGACGCACTTGGGCCT
>JBMOHX010000189.1:0-7462 GCA_049317625.1 Phycisphaerales bacterium | reverse complement strand
CGGGGGTCGCGTCGGCTCTGCGACGCACCCCCGGAAGGCCAGCAATCTGCGTCTGCACCGCGAAGCGGTGCTCGTAAGCCGCGCCGACCCGACCCGTCGAACACGCTCGCTTCCCCACACGCAGCGCCACACAACTCGCCCTTCCCCAACCTTCACCCCGCCCGCGCCGCCGCATCCAACGCCAAGATCTCAAACACCACGTGCGCGGCGAGAAACGCCGTGATCCCCGACACATCCCGGTCCGGCAACACCTCCACCACGTCGCCCCCTACGAGATTCACACCCTTGAGCAACCGCAGCAAATCGAGAGCTTCTGCACTCGTCAGCCCACCCGGGCACGGCGTCCCCGTTCCCGGCGCGAACGCCGGGTCCACCACGTCAATATCAAACGTCACATAGGCCGGCCGCCCATTCAGCCCGCGCACGAACGCCGGGAGCACGGTCGGCGCTTCCGTCGCGACTCGGTGGTGGGGGAGCAGCGTCACGCCGCGTGACTTCGCGAAATCAAGATCGGCGCGCGAGTTCAGCGGCCCCTTCACCCCCACGGAGATCATCGCCTTCGGATCGACGAACCCGTCCTCAATCGCGCGGATGAACGGAGACGCATGGCTGTACCGCTCACCCCACAACACATCAACCGTGTCGAGGTGGCTGTCAAAGTGCACCAGCGCCAACCCGCCCGCGGGCGACCCCGCGCGCGTCCACGCCGCGCGGATGTTCGCGTACGCGACCGAGTGGTCACCGCCCACCGCCAGCAACCGCGTCGTCGGCCCGCCCAGCGTCAACGCGAACTCCGTCGCCAAGTCCAGCGTCGCCTTGATATCAAACGGACTCACCGGCGCATCCCCGCCGTCCGCCATGCTCAACACCTCGCACACATCCACCCCGTGCACCATGTGGTACCGCTTCACATACTGCGACGCATCCCGCACCGCCCGCGGCCCAAACTTCGTCCCCGGCCGGTACGTCACGCCACCGTCAAACGGAATCCCGTACACCACCCAGTCCAGCGGCCGTTGTTCCGGCACCACATCGCGAAGCTGCGGATACCTGCAGAACGTCGAGATGCCTGCAAATCGTGGAGAGACTCGCGCGTCGGGGAGTTGGGTGGGCATAGTGGGGGAATCCGCTGTGAAAGAGCCTTCAAACACCATCGTCTCAGGTCATCGCGCCGGCGCGAGCACACGCAACCGCGCAACCGCGTCGGCGATCGTTTCCTTCTTCTTGCAGAACGCGAAACGCAGCAGCCCGCGCCCGAGCTCCGTGCGATCGTAAAACGCCGTCGGCGGGATCGCCGCAACTTTCACGTGCTCCGCGAGGTACCGGCAGAGCGCCACGTCGTCGCCACGCCCAAGCCGCGTGTGGTCCGCCATCATGAAGTACGTCCCGTGCGACGGAAACACCGTGAACCCGATCTCGTCCAACGTCGCAGCGAGCGTGTCCCGGTTCTCCATGTACAGCGCCCGCACGCGCGCAATCTCATCCCCTGGCGCCGCAATGATCGCCGCCGCGCCATGCTGGAGCGGCGTGGCCGTGGTGAACGTCAGGAACTGGTGCGCCGCCCGCACCGCCGCCGTCAGGTGATCCGGTGCAATCGCCCAACCCACCTTCCACCCCGTCAGACTGAACGTCTTCCCCAGGCTCGACAAGGTGATCGTCCGATCCTCCATCCCCGGAATCGTCGCCATCGGAATGTGAGGCCGCAGCGGGTCGTACGTCAAGTACTCGTACACCTCGTCCGTGATCGCCACCGCCCCGTGCTGCTGGCACAACGCCGCAATCAACACCATCTCGTCGCGGCTGAACACCTTCCCCGTCGGATTGTGCGGCGTGTTCAGCAGGATTGCTCGCGTCCGCGCCGTGAACGCCGCCCGCAGCTCCCGCTCGTCAAACCCGAACGGCTCCCCCGGCCCTTGCGGCCGGAGCGCGACAAACCGCGCCGTCGCGCGCGCCAGCCCCACGCACGCGCGGTACGAGTCGTAAAACGGCTCGAAGATCACGATCTCATCGCCCGGGTTCAAAAGCCCCAGCAGCGTCGCCGCGATCGCCTCCGTGCACCCGCTCGTCACCGTCACGTGCCGATCCGGATCGACCCCCGCGCCCGTCCGCGCGTTCCAAGACTCCGCGATCGCCCGGTTCAACAGCGGCAACCCGAACATCCGCGCGTACTGGCTGTGCCCTGCCCGCACGGCCGCCACCGCCGCCGCCTTCGCCGTCTCCGGACCGTCGAAATCCGGAAACCCCTGCGCCAGGTTCACCGCGCCGTGCTGCTGCGCCAGCCGCGTCATCTCCGCGAACACCGAAGTGCCCAGCGGCCTGAGCACGTCGCACGTTGCCGAAGGAAGTTCTAAACCCATGCGCTCAGAGTACCCCACCGCGCTAGCCTCTGCACATGCTCTCAATCGGCGCAACCGCCCCGGACTTCACCCTCCCCGACCAGGACGGCACCCCCTTCCAGCTCGACGCCGAAACCGCCGCCGGCCCCCTGGTCCTCTTTTTCTACCCGGCGGACTTCACCCCCGTCTGCACCAAAGAAGCCTGCATGTTCCGCGACGCCCACGCGGAACTCGCCACCGCGGGCGTCCGAGTCGTGGGCGTCAGCCCACAAGACTCAGAAAGCCATCGTCGTTTCCGCGAAGCCTTCAGCCTTCCATACCGCCTACTCAGCGACACCAAACGCGAGGTCATCTCAACCTACGCGGGCAGCGTCGCGGGCATCTCACTCCCCTTCGTCACCCGCCGCGTGACCTATGTCATCGGCAAGGGCCGCGCCGTGCTCGAACGCGTCGTCGCCGACCTCAACGCCGAGGCGCACCGCCGCGTCATCAAGGCCGCGACTTCTTCCCAGCCGCGGCCGGGCTGAACAGCCGCTCCCGCGCGCTGCTGGTGATGAGCTGCACCCCCGGGTGCCGCACGCGCCTCTCGATCGAGATCGCGAAGAAGTTCTCGTGCACCCCGTCCAGCCGCGCGACCCGCTTCACGCCGTACTGCGCGATCACCTCGCGCTCGATCACCGTCGGCGCCGCGAACACACCCTTCCCCTCCTGCCCGAACACCTTCAGCAGCGCACTGTCGGCGCACTCCGCCACTACCCGAGGAGCAACCCCATGCTCGGCGAACCACTGATCGAGCAACCTCCGCGACAGCGACCCCTCCATCGGCAACAGGAACGGCGCGCCGTCCAGCGACTCGGGCACGCCGCGCGCCAGCCGCGCCGCGAGCGCCGGCGCGGCAAACAGCGTCACCCCCGATCGCCCGAGCTCGTGGCTGTACGCCCGCACGCTCACCGACGGCGGCAGCGGCGCATCGGTCAGCACCACATCCAACTCGTGCACCGCGAGCCGCCCGATCAGGTCCGTCGATTTCCCCTCGGCGCACACCAGCCGGATCGACTCGGGCGTCCCCAGCGCCGGCAGCAGCAGCCGGTGCACGACGAGCTTGGGCAAGACGTCAGCCACGCCCACATTCAACACCATCGCCCGCACGCCTGTCTTGCCGCGGAGCGACTCGCTGAGTTCCGCCCCGATCGAGAAGATCTCGTCCGCGTACCGGAACACCTCACGCCCGGCGTCGGTCAGTTCCAGCCGGCGCCCGATGCGTTCAAAGAGCTTGCGGTCCAGCGACGCCTCGAGTTGGCGAAGCTGCCCGGAGATCGTCGGCTGCGCGACGTGCAGCCGCTCGCACGCCTCCGCGACCCCCCCGTGCTTCGCAACCGCCCAGAAGTACTGCAGGTGGTGGTAGTTCAGTTTGTCCATGCAGCAGCATACATCGGTAAAACCGATGCGACAATGCCTTCAAATCTATTTGTTGATCGCCGATGAAAGCGTACGTTTGATGTGTTCACAAGGAGGTTTGCCATGCGCCTCGAAATCCGGTCCGCCCACGCCAGCCTCTCCGAAGCCCTCCGCGAGTGGTCCAAGTCCCGGATACTCTTCGCTGTCGGCCGCTTCCGCGGCAAGGTCGAAGCCGTCCGAGTCCTCCTCGCCGACGTCAACGGCCCCCGTGGCGGCGTCGACCAGCGCTGCGTCGTCGAAGTCCGAGTCCGCTCCGGCGGCCTCCTCGTCGCCGAAGTCGTCGACACCGACCTCTACTCCGCCATCAGCCGCGCGGCCGACCGCATCGCCCGCCGCGTCCGAGACTCGCTCGAACGAGCCGCCGAGTCCCGCCGCGCCGGCGGCCGCAAGCCTTCACGTCGCTAACCAACGCAGCAGAGGAGAAAGTTCATGCTCGGTGCGCTCGACCTGTTTTCATCCGTTCCCCAGCACGCCTGGCTCTACGCCGGGTTCATCGCGCTGGTCTTCGTCTTCCTCGCCCTCGACCTGGGCGTCTTCCACCGCAAGGCCCACATCGTCTCGATGAAGGAAGCCCTCACCTGGACCGTGATCTGGGTCTGCACCGCGCTGCTCTTCAACGTCTGGATCTACTTCGCGTACGAGAACCACTGGCTCGGCGTCGGCCTCAACGTCCCCCAGCTTGACGGCGTCGCCCGTGATGTACACGGCGCCGAAGCCGCGAAGCTCTACCTCGCGGGGTACCTCGTCGAGAAGAGCCTCGCGATGGACAACGTCTTCGTCATCGCCATCGTCTTCAGCTACTTCGCCGTCCCCGCCCTCTACCAGCACCGCGTGCTCTTCTGGGGCATCCTCGGCGCACTCCTCATGCGCGGCGCCATGATCGCCGTCGGCGCCCAGCTCATCCAGAGCTTCGATTGGATCATCTACGTCTTCGGCGGCTTCCTCATCCTCACCGCCGGCAAGATGCTCCTCGCCGGTGACGAACAGGTCGACCCGTCGAAGAACCCCGTCGTCCGCCTCGTCAAACGCTTCATGCCCGTGACGGACACCTACAACGGCGACAAGTTCTTCACCCGCGTCAACGGCGCCCGCGCCGCCACGCCCCTCTTCCTCGCCCTCGCTGTCGTCGAGTTCACCGACCTCATCTTCGCCGTCGACTCCATCCCCGCCATCTTCGCCATCACCGCCGACCCGTTCCTCGTCTTCACGTCCAACATCTTCGCGATCCTCGGACTCCGCTCCCTCTACTTCTGCCTCGCCAGCCTCATGGGCAAGTTCCGCTACCTCAAGCCCTCGCTCATCGCGATCCTCTTCTTCGTCGGCGTCAAGATGATGCTCGTGCACACGCCGTACAAGCTCGACGTCGGCACCTCCCTCGTGGTCGTCGTCGGGATCCTGATCACCGGTGTCGTCGCCTCGCTCTTCCGCCCCGGCACGCCCTCCACGGACTCACCATCACCTCAGAAGAACTGACCAACGCCTCTGCACGCGATGGGGTCGCGCTCCCGCCGGATGCGGGAACCGCGGCCCCTCGCTTTTTGTGCTGCGCGGCCTCAGACGTTCGCGGTCTGCCGCGCGGTGCCGCCGGGCTTCACGATCCACTTCATCAGTTCGGGCATGTACGGATCACGCGGATCCAGCGCCCCGCCCGACTTCCGCCAGATCGCCGCGGCAAGCAGCCCCATGAACATCGGCTGCGGGCGCAGCGGACGGCTCGTCAGCTCCGGATGGAACTGCGCGCCGATGAAGAACGGGTGCGTCGGGCCCGTCGCCCCTTCGGGCAACTCCGGCCGCAGCTCCAGGAACTGCATGATCGGCCGCGTCGGATGCCGCCCGGAGAAGACCAGCCCGGCCGCCTCAAGACGCTCGATGTACGCGGGGTCCACCTCGTACCGGTGCCGGAACCGCTCACGCACCGACTCGGCCCGCCCGTAGATGTGATGCGCGATGCTCCCCGGCGCGAGGATCACTTCCTGCCCACCCAGCCGCATCGTCCCGCCCAGCCCCTCGATCCGCTTCTGCTCGGGAAGCTCAGAGATCACAGGGTCCGGCGTCTCCGACTGGAACTCCGTCGAGTTCGCGCTCTTGAGCCCGAGCACGTTCCTCGCGAACTCGATCACCGCCACCTGGAACCCGAGACAGATCCCCAGGTACGGCACACCCCGCTCGCGGCAGTGCCGCACGCACGCGATCTTCCCCTCCACGCCGCGGCTGCCAAACCCGCCCGGCACGATCACGCCGTCGAGCCCCGCGAGCCGTTGCTCCACGTTCGAGTAGTGGATCTCCGTCGTATCGATCCAGTTCAACTCGATCCGAGTGCCAAGGTGCGCCGAGCAGTGCTCGATCGCCTTGTCGATCGACGCGTACGCGTCACGCAAGTTGGCGTACTTGCCCGCGATGCCGATGGTCACCTCGCGCTGCTTGGGCGCGGTGAGCTTCCGCACGAAGCCGGTCCACCGCTCACGGTGCCGGTCCTCCGCGCTCGCGTCCACCCGGTCGTGCAGCGACAGCAGCGAAAGGATCTCGCGATCGAGCCCCTCCTGCCGCATCTCCTCCGGGATGGTGTAGATGCTCTCGCGGTCGTGCATCGAGAACACGCGACGCAGCGGCACGTTGCTGAACATCGCGATCTTCTGCATCACCTTCTCGCCGCAAGGATTCGTCGCGCGGCACGCGATGATGTGCGGCTGAATCCCCGCCTCCATCAGCCGCTTGATGCCCAGCTGCGCCGCCTTGCTCTTCTGCTCGCCCAGCGCGGGCGGTTCGATCACGTACGTCAGCGCCACAAAGCAACACGAGTTCGGCCCTTCTTCGAACGCCAGCTCGCGCAGCGCCTCGATGTAGAACCCGTTCTCGTAGTCGCCAACAGTGCCGCCGACTTCGACGAACACAACGTCCGCCGGCCGGGTGCCGTCGCCGCGGGCCGCGAGTTCACGCAGCTTGCGCTTCACCTCACCGGTCACGTGCGGGATCATCTGCACGTCGCGACCCAGGTACCCGCCGCGCCGCTCGCGATCGAGGATTTCGCTGAAGATCTGCCCGGAAGTCGTGAAGTTCCCGCGGTTGAGGTTCTGGTCGAGCAGCCGCTCGTAGGTACCGAGGTCCATGTCGCACTCGGTGCCGTCCTCGAGCACGAACACCTCGCCATGCCGGTAAGGATTCAGCGTGCCCGAGTCGATGTTGAGGTACCCCTCCATCTTGATCGGCGCGACCACGAGCCCCTTGTCCTTCAGGATCTTCGCGACGCTCGAAGAGAAGATCCCCTTGCCGAGCCCCGACATCACGGTGCCGAGGATGATCACATACTTGTGCTGCCCGCGCTGATACCCCGGCGGCACCGGGCTGTAGTACTCGGTGTCCGCCGAAGACTCACCGAGCGAAGCAAGCGACACCGACGGCGACCCGCGGCTGAACTCCGCGGCGACCGGTCGAGTGTTCTTGGAAGTCTGAGGATCGAAACTCGACCGACGAGAGGGATCGAGGGGGCCGGGCTGGGTGGGCATGGGACAGTGTATGACCCGCTCCACTCCCCCGCCACGAAGAGTCCGGTTGACCGAGTAAGGGACACTCTGCGGGGCTCAGACGCCAGTTTTGCAGTGGTGGCGGCGGGTCGTCGAAGTGGATACGATGAAAGTTGCCGCGGGCGTAGTTCAGCGGTAGAACGTCAG
>JBMOHX010000188.1:0-7496 GCA_049317625.1 Phycisphaerales bacterium | reverse complement strand
AAGGAGCGCGAAGCCGAGTACGCCGGGTTCGGCGTGAACTACGACTACGTCGTGTCGCTCTTCCCCTCGCTCTCCATGAACGTGAACTTCATCGGCGGCAACGACCGCAACCAGCAGTTCGACCCGCTCTACCAGCGCGTCTACGGCCGCGTCTTCCTCACCAAGTTCGAGCAGGCCTTCCGCCCCAGCCAGGTCATGGCCTTTGTTTCAGCCCGCTCCGAGCCCCAGCCCGCCGTGCCGATCGTCGGCCAGCCCGAAGGGTTCTTCCGGGTTGAGCCACCCGTGTTGACGGCCGTTAATGGTCGGCGGTGGGGGGGAACCGTGACGGGGTACGAAGCCCGAACGCCCGATCCCAGCGGCAACAGCGGCTTCGTCTCCATGCGGCACGATGGCAAGGCGGTCGGCGTCCAC
This sequence comes from Phycisphaerales bacterium, assembly GCA_049317625.1. GTDB lineage: Bacteria > Planctomycetota > Phycisphaerae > Phycisphaerales > UBA1924 > JBEIUO01. The sequence continues at coordinate 7,085 of JBMOHX010000188.1, read as the reverse complement.
CTCGACGGCCACGCCGCGATGCTCGGCTGGGTGGAAATCTCCGACATGCGTCGCTGGGCCGACCAGGCCACGACCCCCGATTGGGGCTTGACCCCAAGGACCTAACCCGTTCGCCCCGCGGCGGAAGCGCGGCACAGACAGAACTCTCCTCGCGGAGCAGCAAAACCCGGCTGCTCCGTTTCCTTTTTTGGGGTTGCGGCCGGTTTGACGATAGGGTACAGTCTGGGTCGAAAGTGCTCCGTGGGGCGGTCGGCGCGAATGGATTGCGCCGGCGGGCGGAGGGTTGAAGAGAAGGCTCGAAGCGAGTTCTTCGTGACGAGTAGTGTTTGAACTGGAGAAGCTCCATGCCGCGAAAGAGAAGTGTGGGTGTCCGTGCGTTCACGCTGATTGAGTTGCTGGTGGTCATCGCGATCATCGCGCTGCTGATCGGAATCCTGCTGCCGGCGATGGGCAAGGCCAAGAAGGCCGGCAAGTCGCTGCAAGAGCAGGCGACAGGCCACAATCAGGTGGTCGCGTGGATGGCGTACGCCACCGACTCCCGTGACAAGATTCTGCCCGCGGCGCCTCACTGGGCTTGGAATCACGCTCCGGCCGTTGCTTGGGGGCTGTACCCGGCCGACCCGTTCCAGCGTGAGTATCGCATGGAAGGGTCCATCACCAAGACGTGGCCTTGGCTGCTCATGGGGAACAACTACTTCCCGCATGAAGCCCTGCAGATTGACAAGCTGACCTACGCGGAGTTCTTCAGCCGTCTCCGTGACGATACGGGCACGCCGATGGGTGCTGGCTTCATCGGCTACGGATCCAACTCATACGCCGCGGCGATTGGATTCCATCCGACCCTCGGATACAACGGCACGTACGTCGGTGGTGCCTACACCATGGGTGCCTTCCGTGGCAACAACCCCGCACCCGCTGGCCCTGGCGGATGGGGAGAGCCCGCTCCGGTCGGCAACCCGCGCAGCTCGGGTGGTCAGTTCTACGTTCAGCAGACGGCCAACATCCGGACTCCGGACCAGCTGATCGTGTTCGGGTCCGCCCGTGGCGGCGACGTTCGTGAGGGCGGGTACTGGAGCTGGGGCGAAGCTGATCCGAACACGGGGATCGTCCGGCCCGGGTACTACTTGATTCGTCCTCCGGGCAACCACCCGTTCGGCCGCGGCGGCCGCAGCCGCGCCGAGGCGTACACCCTCCGAGCAGGATGGACGCCGAATGCGCCCCCGGTCTTCAACCCGCGTCTGACCCCATCTGCTTACGGCAACATGGATTTCAGGCACAACAACGCGGCGGTGACGTGCCAGGCGGACGGCAGCGTGCGGACTCAGAAGCCCGACGCGTTGCAGGACATGGTCAAGTGGAGCAATGTTGCTTCGCGAGCCAACTGGACATTCCCGACGAGCCAGGCGCAGATCACCTGGTAATCAGCGGTTTTCATCACATGAAGAACGGGAGCGCGTGAGCGCTCCCGTTTTGTTTTTGCGGTGAGCGCACGACTGGGGTTAAGGGGTTCCCGGCAGGACGAAATCGACGGGGCCCTGTACGTAGACGTCGTAACCCGGCCCCGGCTCAAACCGAAACTCTGCGGTGCATCGAATATCGTCCGCGGTCCCCATGGCTCGGTCGGCACCTGCCGATTGGAGCGTCGCGGACTTCGACTTGTTCGGGGCATCGGCGAGGGAGAACGTGATTTCTGCGCCCCAGCCGTCAGTTGTTGACTCGTCGACGTTGGGAAGCTTCGGTAGTTCAGTCAGCGCCTTGGGGACCGCACCGGATTGCAGCGCATTCAATGTGCGATGCGCGATCGCGTACATCCGTTGCTGCGTGACTTCCGCAGGGACGAGGGGCACGCCGGGTTTGGAGCCTACGCAGTTGTAGAGCGTGAGGCCGATGGCACCCACCCCTAAAACAATCCCCGCGATCAACTTCGGATCCTGCCAGTTCACGTCGTGCATGTGTACCTTCGCTGTGTCGACCCCGCCCTGACCAATCACGCTGGTCCCGGGCACCCAAGTGTTGTGATGCGCACCCGCAGCGCTTCCGCCCCCCGAGTCTCGGCTCCGAGCATAGGGGCCCTCTCCCCACCCCGGGAGTCCCGCGGCACTCGCTCAGCCACCGCCCCAAGGGAACGCCTTCATCGGGCCCAGCCGCCCGAACCACCAGTGCCAGACCGCAAGCCCCTCCTCAATCGTGCCACCGTACGCCTCCGGGACGACAGCGCCTGTAAACCCCACAAGCGCCGGGCCGCCCACGCCCTCCTTCAGCACCGTCGCTGCGAACTGCCACAGCCCACGATCCACCGGCAGCGGTAGTTCCAGCACCTGCTTCGCGCTCAGCTTGATCGCATCCGCATGCAACGCCGCGCCGCCGAACCTCTGCGCCGCCACCAGCGTCGCCACCGGCGATCCGATCACCGCGGCCAGCAGCCACACGTCCGCCGGGTCCCGCGGCATCACGCTGATGAGCGGGGTCACCGGGAGCCACTTCCCCTCTGGGTCCGCGATGCACTCCATCACCCGTGTTTGCGTCGCGACAATCACCTTCGGCACCAGTCGTCGCGCCGCCCAGTCTCCCAGTGTGCCGTGCGCCCGCATCCGCCGCAGATCAAGGCGAGGCGCGAGCCACTTGCGTTTGAGGATCCGCGTCGGCGTGCGTCCCCAGCGGTGGGCCGCGAGGTCGATCAGCCCGCTCGTGATCAGCGGCGGGAACTCGCGGTCGTCGGCCTCGAGCGCATCAACGATGAACCCTTCCAGCCCGTAGTACTCGTCGCGGAAGTCGGCAGTCGCGTGGGCCATATCGCCCACCACGCCCGCGCTCGTGATCGTGATCTTCGGCAGATCCGCCTGATCCGCGCGGAGCGGCGACCACGTCGGCCACGTCGGCAGATCCTCCCCCGAAACCGTGAGTGGCACCACCCGCCGCACCGGTTGCCCTGCGCTGCGCAGGATCGTGTGCGACTCGGGCCTGCCGCGCCGGCACGCGACCACGATCGTCTGCACACTCGCGCCGAACGCCCGCGCCGGCGCCGCGTACACATGCTCCACCGCGCACTCCGCGCCAATCGCGCCACGCACCCGCCCCGCGTCCCTGCTCGACAGCACCGCACCCGGCAACACCAGCGCGAACCGTCCCTCGGCCGGCTTCACTAGCTTCGACGCCAACAACCAAAACGCCGCGGCGAGGTCCGCGTACCCCGCGATCATCCCGCCCGAGACTTCCTTCAGGTGCTCGGCCGCCGCGCGAGACTCCACGGTCGCCGACTCGAGCTGATTGAGATACGGTGGGTTGCCGACAACGACATCAAAGCCGCCGGCTTCGAAGACATCGGGAAACACCCGCTCCCACGCGATCCCGTCGCCATCGGCCCCTGACCCCGGCCAGCGCCCCCGCACCGCGTCACCAGCGACGACGTGCTCATCGATCCGCTCGCTTCCCCCGTGCGATTCAAGGCAAGCGCGGCAGAGCGCGACGGCATCGCGGTTGACGTCGACACCGAAGATGCAGCGGTCGAGCACCGCGCCGAGCGCCAAGCGCGGCGACCGCGCCGCGATACGCTGCGCCGCCGCCAACAGAAAGTTCCCGCTCCCGCACGCGGGGTCGCACACCCTGACCGAGAGCAACGCCTCGTCGAGCAAAGACCCTTCGCGTCTACGCGTCAGTTCGTCGAGCGTCTGTTCAAGGCACACGTCGAGCACGTGGTCGACGAGCCAAGGGGGCGTGTAGAACGCGCCGGTCTTGCGGCGCCGATCACCGTCGCCCGCGATCAACGTCTCGAGCGCGATCCCGCACAGGTGCGGATCGAGCACGCCATTCGGGCGGATCAGTTTCCCGAGTTCGCCCCCGCACCCCAGGATGAGCTCCGCGTGCGAGCCCCCGGCGCTCGCCCCCGCCGCGAGCCCGCGTGCCGCGGCGGCGATCGCGCGGGGGATGTTGCTGCTCTTACGCATGCGCGGACGCGGTCAGAGCGTGGTCCACTTGGCCTGCGACCGGCTGCTCTCGACCGTCTTCTCGATGAACCGAACCCCACGCGCGCCGTCGCGCACGCTCGGGAAGTCGAACGCCGCGATCGGACCACCCTGCCCCGAGCGGATCGCCTTGTAGATCTCGCGGTACACGTTCGCGAAGGCCTCGATGAAGGCCTCCGGGTGGCCGGTGGGCAGACGCGTGCACTGCTTGGACTCGTCGCACAGCGAGAAGTGCCCGCGCCGCAGCACACGGTCGCACTCGTCGATGGGACGGTGCACGAGGAAGTTGGGATCCTCCTGCCGCCAATCGAGCGACCCCTTCTCGCCGAACACCCTGATCCGCAGGTCGTTCTCGTACCCCACGGCGATCTGCGACGCCATTAGGATCCCGCGGGCGCCGCCCTTGAACCTCAGCAGCAGACTCGCGTCGTCATCCAGTCGCCGGCCCTCGACAAAGGTCGTCAGGTCCGCGCAGATCGCGTCGAGCTCGAGACCGGTGACGCACGACACCAGGTTCTCCGCGTGCGAGCCGATGTCCCCGATCGCGCCGCCCAGCCCGGACCGCGCAGGGTCCGTGCGCCAGTCCGCCTGCTTCTGCCCGACCTGCTCCAAGCCCTGCGCGAGCCACCCCTGGTTGTACTCCACCACAACCTTCCGCACCTTGCCGATGACCCCCGCCTGCACCATGTGCCGCGCTTGCTTCACCATCGGGTACCCGGTGTAGTTGTACGTCACACCGAAGACCACACCGGTGCGCTCCACCGTCGCGATCAGCTCCTTCGCCTGCTCGGACGAGTGCACCATCGGCTTGTCGAGCACCACGTTGATCCCCGCCGCGGCGAACGCCCGCGCGACCTCGAAGTGCGCGTGGTTCGGCGTGACGATCGAGACAAACGCGATCCGCTCCGCCGCGGGCCGCGCAAGTTCGCCCTCGAGCATCGCCTGCCACGTCGGGTAGTTGCGGTCGTCGGCGAGGCCAAGGTCTTTGCCAGAGGCCAACGCCTTCTCCGGCGTTGACGACAGCGCCCCCGCCGCGAACCGGGCCTGGTGATCGAGCTCCGCGGCCATCCGGTGCACGGCCCCGATGAAGGCGTCTCGGCCTCCACCAACCATCCCGTAGAGCAGCGGCGCAGTTGAGTTCATCGCGGTCATTCGTCGGCTCCGTAGTAAGAGGCGGGGAGTCTATCGCATGAGTTCGGTGTGCCGCTTGATCGCGTCGTACGCCTGCTCGTTGAGCTTCCGAACGGTGCGGTAGGCGTCCGGGTCCCGCGGGTTGGTCGTCGAGGTCTCCGTGATCACCCGTTCGCACAGCGCCCCGATTGGCATGTCACCGACAACTGTCGAGCGGGCGAGCAGGGCCGCGCCGAACGCGGGGCCTTCCTCCGTGTTCGGCAGGTGCAGCGGTTCGCCGATCACGTCCGCGAGGATCTGCCGCCACAGCGCCGACTTCGCGCCACCACCACCCAGCCGCAGCCGCGAGATCGAAACCCCGGCGTCGCGCTGGATCTCCACGATCGCCGCGAGCGAGCACGCCACCCCCTCAAGCACCGCCCGCACCATGTGAGCCCGCGTGTGCCGCGCGGTAAGCCCCGCCCAGCAGCCCCGTGCCGCGGGGTCCGGGTACGGGCACCGCTCGCCGGTGAGGTACGGCAGGAACACCAGCCCCTCGCACCCCGCGGGCGCGGTCGCCGCTTCTTCGAGCAGGCGCTCGTAGGCCGTCTCGGGCCACACGTTCTCCTTCGCCCACGCGAAGCTCCCGCCCGAAGAGAGCGAGCACCCCGTGACGCACCACCCGCGCGGCGAGTGAGCGCGACCCGTCGCCGCGCACATCGTGTGCACACGCCCCGCGGGCGCGTTGGGCGAGATGTCGAGCCGCCGCGCATCGCTGTGGGAGTACACAACCCCGCTCGTGCCGACCGTGACCACCGCCAGGCCCGGCGAGACCACGCCCGCGCCGATGGCCCCCATCATGTTGTCCCCCGAGCCCGCGACCACCGGCAGCCCCTCGCGCAGCCCCAGCGCCGCCGCGGCGTGCGACGTGAGCCGCCCCGCGATGTCGCCGGATTCCAGCACGGTCGGCAGCAGCGAACTCGCAACGCCCACCTTCGCTGCGCACGCGAGGTTCCACGCGCGAGCCGCGGGATCAAAGAGCAGCGTGCCCGAGGCGTCACCGACGTCCGTCGCGATCTGCCCCGTGAGCAGAAAGCGGATGTAGTCCTTGGGCATCAGGAACACGCGGGCCCGTGTATACTCCTCCGCGTCGTGCTCGCGCACCCACAGCAGTTTCGGCAGCGTGAATCCGGGCAAGGGCGCGTTCCCCACGGCACGCACCGACCCCTCGCGACCACCGAACGCGGCCTCGATCCGCTCGCACTGCGGCGCGGTCCGCTGGTCGTTCCACAACAGCGCACGCCGCAGCGCCGCCCGCTTCGCGCCCTTGGAGGCTGCTGTCTCGTCGTCGAGCAGCACCAGCCCGTGCATCTGTCCGGAGAGCCCGATCCCCGCCACGTTTGCCGCGGCGTCGCCAAGCGCACGCACCGCGCTCGCCGTTCCCTCCCACCAGTCCAGCGGCTCCTGCTCGCTCCACCCGGGGTGCGGGTGGTAGATGGGGTACGACGCGGAGGCGGACGCGATCACCGCGCCGTCCGAGTCGATCACGATCGCCTTGACCGCAGAGGTCCCGATGTCGATGCCGAGGAATGTCATGCGCCCGCAGTGTACCGCGGCTTACTGACCGAGCGAGCGCATCACGATCGTCGCGTACCCGCCCTTCGAGAGCGAGAACGCCACGTTCCGCTTCAGGCGTCCGCGGTCGGACATGTCGTCCGGTTCCGGTGCGCCGAGTGTGAACCCGGTCGCGTGCATCACCACCGGCCGCATGGCCTCCCCGAAGAACGGCCGGCGCAGCCCCGGCACGCCCAGGTCGCGGACCGTGATCCCTTCGCGGGCGAGCACCTCGGCCGCGGTCTCGCCCCACGGCGGGTTCAGCACGCTCTTGCGGGCGAGCACGGGCATCTGCGCGGGGATCCACGACCGCGGCATGTCCTTGGCGGCGATGAAGTAGTTGTCGCCGAAGAGCCCCTCGGTCGAGAAGACCGCCGCGCCGCGCGGCATCAGGGCCTT
>JBMOHX010000187.1:0-7497 GCA_049317625.1 Phycisphaerales bacterium | reverse complement strand
TGCGGGCAGCAGGTCACGCAGTTGCCGCCGGGCGCGACGCTGCTTGCCTCGACCGCGACCACCAAGAACGCCTGCTACAAGGTGGGGATCCGCACCTTCGGCGCCCTGTTCCACTTCGAATGCGACCGGCCGATGGTGACGGCGTTGTTCAAGAGCGATCCGGCCTTCCTCGCGAAGACGGGCAAGACCGTCGGCGACCTCGAGGCCGAGGCGGACAAGCACTACGCGGGGTTCGCGCGGGTTGCCGATCGGCTGTGCGTGACGATCGTCACGACGCTCTTTCCCAAGAGCCGGCGCTGAGGCATGCCCTCGTTCACGCTGCGGGTTCCCAGTGACTTCCACCTCGCGCGGGACGCCTGCTCGTACGGGTACTTCTTGCTCGCGCCGAACTACTGGGATGTCGCGCGCCAGTCGCTCTCGCGCGTGCTCGATCTGCCGGGCGGGGCTTGCTTTGTCGTCGTGACTCAGCCCAAGGGGGCGGGCACGCCGCTGAAGGTAGCGACCTCCCGCGCGTTGCCGCGCGAAGACCGCGTCGCGGCGGAGTCCATGCTGGCCCGCATGCTCCGGCTGCAAGAGGATGAAGCGGAGATCGCGGGGTTTCACGCGGTGGACCCTCGCTGGAAAGCGAGCGGGCGTGGTCGGTTGTTCCGGTCGCCGACGATGTTCGAGGATGTCATCAAGACCGTGACCAGTTGCAACGTCACGTGGCCGAGCACCGTGCAGATGAACAAGCGGTTGTGCGAGGTGCTCGGCTCGCCGGTGCGGCTCTCCCCCACTGTTGTCGCGCGCGGCTTTCCTTCGCCCGCGAAGCTCGCGCGGACGCGTGTGCAGACGCTTCGGGCCCGGTGCCGAGTGGGGTACCGGGACCAGCGCATCGTGGACCTCGCCAAGCTCTTCGCGAAGGCTGATACGAAGCGCGGAGTCGCGGCCTCGGCGCTGCAAGATCCTTCCACGAGCGATGACGCCGTGCACGAGTTGCTGATCGAGTTGCCGGGGATCGGGCCGTACGCCGCGGCGAACATCATGCAGCTCCTTGGTCGGTACTCAAGGCTCCCGCTGGACACCGAGAGCGTGCGGCACGGGAAGACGTTCCTCAAGATGACGGGTGAATCGAAGGAAGTGATGCGGAAGGTGCACGAGCACTTCGCGCCCTTCGGGCGGCACGCGTTCCGCGCGTACTGGCTTGAGATGTGGGAGTTCTACGAGAGCAAGCACGGTCCCGCGTGGACGTGGGAGCGGGACACGACCGGTTCGCTTTTCACTGCGGCGCAGTTCAACAAGAAGTAAGAACGGCTAGAGCTCGGGCGCGAAGCCGCGGCGGAGGGTGTTCTCCGCGCAGGCGCGGGGTTCGACGAACTGGAGGAGGTAGTCCGCGCCGCCGGCCTTGCTGCCGACGCCGGACATGCCGAAGCCGCCGAAGGGCTGGCGGCCGACGAGCGCGCCGGTGATGCCGCGGTTGATGTAGAGGTTGCCGACGCGGAACTCGCGCTTGGCCTTCTCGATGTGGCTGGGCATGCGGGTGAAGACGCCGCCGGTGAGCTTGTAGGGCGAGGCGTTGGCGATGGCGAGGGCCTCGTCGAAGGATCCGGCGTGGATGATCGCGACGACCGGGCCGAAGATCTCCTCGCGGGCGATCGCGTGGTCGGGCTTGACGCCGGAGAAGATGTGCGGGCCAACGTAGCAGCGGCCGGTCTTGGCTTCGAGGCCGTCGGGGACCTTGCGCGAGAGCTCTTCCTTCGACTGCGCGCGGCCTTCGCCGATGTAGTAGAGGATCTTCTTCTTCGCTTCGTCGTCGATGACTGGTCCGATGTCGGTTCCGGGGTTCATCGGGTCACCGATCGTGAGCGCACGGGAGGCCTCGACGAAGCGGCGGGTGAAGGCGGTGATCGCGGGGCCGGTTGCGCCCTCGGGGTCGACGACGATGATGCGGGAACAGGCCGAGCACTTCTGGCCCTGGAACCCGAACGCGCTCTGACGCGCGGCGATGACGACCTCGTCGAAGTCCGCGCTGGTGTCGATGATGAGGGCGTTCTTGCCGCCCATCTCGCAGACGACCTTCTTCACGTTGGCCTGGGTCTCGAGCGTCTTACCCGCGGCCTCGATGATGTTCAGTCCGACGCCCTTGCTGCCGGTGAAGGCGATCAGCGCGACGCGCGGGTCGCGCACCAGCGCGGCGCCGGTGGTCTCGCCCGGCGCGGGGCAGAACTGCAGGATGTCGGCGGGTGCGCCGACGTCGCTGATGGCCTGCTGCAGGATGTCGAAGAGCACGCGGCCGATGCCGGGGGTCTGCTCCGCGGGTTTCAGCACCACCGTGTTGCCCGTGACCAGCGCGGCGACGGCCATGCCCGCGAGAATCGCGAGCGGGAAGTTCCAGGGCGCGATGACGACGCTGACGCCGCGGGGCTGGTACCAGGTTTCGTCGAGTTCGCCGATGAAGCGGCCGAGGCGGGCGCGTTCGAACATGGGGACCGCGAGGCGGGCGTAGTAGTCGCAGAAGTCGATCGCTTCGCAGACGTCGGCGTCGGCCTCGCGCCAGGTTTTGCCGGACTCTTTGATGAGCACGCCGCTGAGGCCGTCGCGCTGCTTGCGCATGAGGTCCGCCGCGCGGGTGAGGACCATCGCTCGCTTGCGCGGGTCGAAGTCACGCCACGCCTTGAACGCGGCGTCGGCCTTCTTCACCATCTCCGCGCCCTGCTCGGGCGTGCGGTCGTTGGCGACCTTGGGCACCGTCGCACGCGCGATCGCCGCGGCGAAGTCCTCGCGTTGCTTGGCGTCCGCGAAGTCGCGCATCGGCTCGGTGAAGAACGGCTTCTCGTTGCCGACTCCGGCGACCGCGGGAGTGAGGCGGTGACGCTCGGCGAGCATCTCGGGCTCGCGGCTCATCGGGTCCTTCACGCCGGGCGTCGGCGCGGGCTTGCGGAGCAGCGCGCCCGGATCGGCGTTGTCGAGGAACCCCGCCTTCAACCAACTCTCGTTGCTCGTGTTTTCGAGCAAGCGCCGCACGAGGTACGCCATGCCGGGGATCATCTCGCCGACGGGGACGTACTCGCGGATGCGCAGGCCCATTTCTGCCGCGGCGAACTTGAGCTGGTCGGCCATGCCGTGGAGCATCTGGAGTTCGAGGGCTTCGCGGGGGAGGCCGCGGCGTTCGAGCCCGGTGAGCGCGGCGGCGATGGAGCGCACGTTGTGCGATCCGAGCGCGAGCTTGATGCCCGATGGGCGCGGGCCGCTGGTGGAGGCGTCGCCGCGGCCGCGCGCGGCCTCGGCGCTGGGGCTGGCGTCGAGGAAGATCTCGACCATCTGCTCGAAGCAGGCGTCGGTCTGCCACTTGACGGGCCACACGGGGCAGGGCCAGCCGTGCATCTCGCTCTTGATGGTTTCGGCGTCCCAGTACGCGCCCTTCACGAGGCGGATGGTGACGAGCTTGTTCTTCTTCTTGGCCCACTCGCACATGCGGCGGGCGTCGTCGGGGCCGCTCTTGAGGTAGGCCTGCATGGCAAGGCCGGCCTGGAAGTCGACCTTCTCGACGCATCGCTGGAAGAGCTCGATGGTGAGGTCTTTGAAGGCGTGGTGCTCCATGTCGAAGTTGACGAAGACGCCGCGGTCGCGGGCGGATTCGAGGATGGGCACGAGTCGCTTCATCAGGTCGTTGATGGAGCCTTCGGTGTCGATGGGGTCGCAGCGGGCGGTGAGCGCGGAGATCTTGATGGAGACGTTGGTGCGAGGGATAGGGCCGAGGTGGTCGTTCTCGAGGCGGGGCTGGGTCTTCCAACCGGCGACGGTCTTGGGGAGGTTCTCGATGAGGTCGAGGTACTTCTTGGCGTAGTAGTCGGCCTCTTCGTCGCTGACGCAGGTCTCGCCGAGGAGGTCGACGCTGAAGGCGATGCCCTGGTCCCACATGTCGCGGAGGCCGGGGAGCGCGGTCGCGGCGTCGGTGCCGGCAATGAACTTGGCCGCCATGCCGGTGATCTGACCGCCGATGGTCTTCGCGGCGAGGCTCTTGGCGAGCGTGCCCGCGCGGAGCGCGGTGGCGATGACGGGCGGGACGGTGACGCCGGGCTGCGAGAGGTAGTCCTGCAGGTGATCGAAGATCGCCTCGGGGGTGCGGAGCATGGGGAAGGCGTCGACGAAGCGGAACATCTGCACCTTGAACTCGTGGTCCTTCATGGACCACTCCATCAGGGCGTCGGAGTAGAACTTGGAGCTGAGGAGCCCGGACTTGTGGGCGCGAGCGAGGCGGAGCATCTCTGAGCCGAGCTCGAAGACGCGCGACTCGAAGGCGGAGTCAGCGGGCGAGGAGGCGGCGAGCGCCGGTCGCGCGGTGTTGGGGACGACGACGGCGGTGGGCGCGGGCTTGGGTTTGCGGGAGAAGAGGCCCATGTTGGAAGGCTCCGGAGGGGTTACAGAATGGTAGGGCTGCGAGGCCATAGGGCATAGGCCGTAGGCCATAGGGGAGTCGCGAGGCGAGAGCGGCTGGGCTCGTCTTGTTCAGGATCAGGCCCGTTCGAAGATGCGGATTCCAGTTCACGGATGAGACCCGGCACGTGCTCAGTGGTCTCGCTCCAGAGCTGGTCCGCGTCGAGAGTCCAGCAGAGATGCGCCGAGCTGTGTTGACCGCGGAGGACATCCCCGCGTCTCTGGCCTTCGCGGCAGACCGCGAGCGGCGCGTGATGAGTCGATCGGCGTGAGGGGCGAGGCATGAAGCTCCTGTTCGATGAGAGCTTGCCGCCTCGCGTTGTCGATCTGCTGGAGCTCCCATAGCGGGCCCAAGAGGACGTATGGGGCTCATGTGAAGGCGACATGGGGCAGGTCGTCCGCCTCAGCACCCCGCATCCCAATGCGAGAAGAAGAGAATCACATCGTCGCTGTCGACGCGGCCGTCAACGTTTACGTCGGCCGCGAGGGAGTTGATGTCCCATGCGGTGAAGAACGCGATCAGATCGTCACCGTCGACTTCGCCGTTTCCGTTGAAGTCCGCGATGCAACCGACGATGACCGCGACGGGCGACGAGGTGGTGCTCCCGCAGGGGTTGGAGAAGACCGCGGTGTAGACGCCGCGGTCGGAGGTCGCGGCTTGGGTGATGGTGAGCGTTGCGTGCGAGCGGAGGGTGGGTGAGGAGAGGCTCGCGATAGCACCGCTTACTGTGCCGCCACCCAGCGATGCGCCGGCCGGGCCCTCTGAGATGTTCACGCCGTTGCGTTGCCACTGGACGGAGACGTTGGAGTAGCCGTTGGCTGGGGTGGCGGTCAGGACGATCGCGCCGCCAGCTTCCACGGTCTGGGCAGTAGGGTGCGTGGCCAGGACGGGGACCCCGGTGAAGGAGTAACGCGCGAAGTATGGCGAGACGCGCCCTGCCGCGGCGATGAAGCTTCCGCCCGCGACGAGGTCGTCGTTTGGAAGAGTCTTCAGGGCGTACACCGTGCCGGAGACTCCTGAGCCCAGCGGGTGCCACGCGGTACCGTCCCAGCGCGCGATGTTATTGACGGCGACGCTGCCGGCGGAGGTGAACGAGCCACCCGCGACGAGGTCGCCGTTGGGCAGCACCGTGAGGGCGTACACAAACCCCGACAATCCTGAACCCAGCGGGTGCCACGCGGTGCCGTCCCAACGGGCGATGCGGCTGGCGGGCACGCCTCCGGCGCTTGTGAACGAGCCCCCTGCGATCACGTCGCCGTTGGGGAAACTCGCGAGGGCCAGCACCTGACTGGACATTCCAGAACCCAAGGCTGACCACGCGGAGCCGTCCCAGCGGGCGATGCGGTTGACGGTTACGCCACCCGCGGTCGTGAACCGGCCGCCGGCGATCACGTCGCCGTTGGGAAGCGTGAGCAAGTCGGTGACCGTGTTCGAGGCTCCCCCCATCCCGCCACCCATCGCGGACCAGTCCGTGCCGTCCCAGCGTGCGATACTTCCAACGGTCAGATCGCGAGCCCGCGTGAAGGACCCGCCCACGATGAGGTCGCCGTTGGGAAGCGTGGTCAGTGCGTTGACATAGCCGTCCGTCCCCAGGCCTACTGCGGACCACGCGGCACCGTTCCATCTCGCAACGTTGCTCGCTCGTGCGCCGCCAACTGAGCCGAAGGCACCCCCCGCGATCACGTCGCCGTTGGGGAGTGCCTTGAGGTCGTACACCTGCCCACCCGACCCGGCCCCTGCACCAGACATGACCAAGCCATCCCAGATCCCGACCTGGCTCGCGGTCACACCACCAGGGTGAGAGAACGAGAACGATCCGCCCACCATCAGATCGCCGCTCGGCAACCTCTCCAGTGCTCTGACGGCCGGAGAGCTGTCCGGCCGGGCGACATTGGGTCCGAGTCCCATCGCGGACCACGCCTCGCCGTTCCAGCGTGCGGCGCCGATGGCGGTGGTGCCTCCAGCGGTGCGGAAGTCTCCGCCGACAAAGAAATCGCCGTTGGGGAGTGTTGCGAGGGCGCGCACCGCTCCGTTCAACCCCGACGCGAAGGGGGTCCACACCGAGCCGTTCCACCGGGCGATTCGGTTTGCGGGCGTTCCCCCGGCTTCGAGGAACCAGCCACCCGCGACGAGATCGCCGTTTGGGAGCGTCTTGAGGCTGTAGACCGCCGCGGTCATGCCGGACCCGAGGCTGGACCATGCGTTGCCGTTCCAGCGGGCGATGTGGCTGACGGTCGTTGTCCCCGCGGCTGAGAAATCACCGCCGGCGACAAGGTCGCCGTTGGGCAACGCGGTCAAGGAGTCCACACGGCCATCGAGCCCTGGGCCGAGAGCGGACCAGGCGGTGCCGTTCCAGCGGGCGCAGTTGTTGGCCGCGGCGCCGCCCGCGGTGGTGAAGGAGCCGCCCGCGACGAGGGTTCCGTCGGGGAGCGTCGTCAGGGCGCGAACCCGACCATTCATCCCTGCCCCGAGGGTGTCCCACTCCGATCCGTTCCAGAGGGTGATGTGCCCGGCGGCCAAGCCACCCGCGCGCTCGAAGTTCCCGCCTGCGACAAGGTCGCCGTTCGCGAGCGTGGTCAGCGCGTAGACCGGGTCGCTCAACCCTGATCCAATGGCCGACCAAGACGAGCCGTTCCAGCGGGCGATCCAGAACGCGTTGACGCCGCCCGCGGAAGTAAAGTCCCCTCCCGCGACCAGGTCACCGTTCGCCAAGGTCGCGAGGGCGCGGACCGTGTCATTGCTTCCCGATCCCAGCGCGGACCATTGGCCGGACTGAGGGTCGTACAGGGCGATGTTGGAAGCGAAGGCCTCGCCGGCGATGGTGAATCGGCCACCGACAACAAGCTTGGGCGAGAGCGGGCCGGAGCCGTCGGGGTCCCATGTGGTGATCGCTTCGGCTTGTCCGTTGAGCCCGGGAGAGCCTTCGCCGGGGAGCCAGCCTTCGCATTGCGCGAAGGCTTGCGGTGCACCGATCAGGAGCAACGTCGCAAGGCACAGGCTGCGGATGATTGCGGTTCGCACGGTTCACCTCCTTCTGGGAGGACGATCCTACGACGCACGGCACATGCGTGGCTTCGAGG
>JBMOHX010000186.1:0-7537 GCA_049317625.1 Phycisphaerales bacterium | reverse complement strand
GTTGTCGTGGGAACTGAAGTTGCATGGGTCGCCGCGGCGATGCGGGCCGCTCGTTGATCCCATTGAAACCGCAACGGTTTCGATGGCACCGGTTGCGTGCTGCCCGGCCGCCCCAAGTGCGCCCCCGAGCCCACTGAATCTTCGTCACGCGCCGTTTATTCCACCAGTTTGCTGGCACCACCCGCCACCGTGTGGCAGTCTCTTCAGGGGCCCTCGCCGTCGGAGAACGTTGATGCTGCGCACACTGGTTCTGATGGCGGTTGTGGGTGGGGTGGTTGGAGCCGAGCATGCGGCCTGGGCGCAGCGGGCGCCGGTGGGGTTCTATCGCATGACGGGCACCGGCACACCTCCGCGCGTCGTTGAAGTTAGCCGCAACGGGGAGGTCGCCGTAGGTTCTATTCCCGACCCTGCTGCAGGCGATGCGATCGTCCCGTTTTCTTGGCGCTACTCGACTGGTGGTCGGTCCGAGACTCTCCCTCCTGGCCACTCAACAGGGCTGTTTGGTGCCGTCTCCGGCGATGGCCAAGTGGCGTTTGCTGAGTTGCTCTCGCCTAGCCTCACTCGCATCATCGGGAGGTACGGCCCCGATGGGCTCATTGATACGTTCGGGGGCATGCCTGGATGGCAGGAAACCAGGGTGCTGGGCGCCGATCGTACGGGCAGCACATTCGTAGGCCGCGCACGCTCGGTCTTCCCCCCAACTTCAGGAACCCCGTTTGTTTGGCAGAACGGGCAGTATCGGCAGTTGACCGGGATCCCGGGGTATGGGAGTAGCGGCGAAGCGGTTGCCGTGAGCAACGATGGTCAGCGGGTCGTGGGGATGGCGTTCGGCGATTCCACATCGAGTGGCTTTCGTTGGACTGACGGTGGTGGGTATGAAATGCTGCCGCGCCTTCCGGGAGCGGCGAGCGGATACGCGATCGGAGCGAGCGGAACGGCCGACTGGGTAGTGGGGCATTCAGATAACCGGCCTGTCCGGTGGGGCCCGGACGGCGCGGCCCTCAACCTCGACCCTCTCGGGCTCTTCAGTTCAGCTGCGGCGCGGGCTGTGAGCGACGATGGCAGTATCGTGATCGGATACGGCAGTTTCGCAGGTCGTGATACGCCGTTCATCTGGCGCGCAGATGCCGGTATGTCGCTGCTGACGGACTTTCTGACGGAATGTGGCATCACTCCACCGCCGGATGTTCGACTTGTCTCTGCGGAGTCAATATCAGGCGATGGCACCGTGCTCGCAGGGCACGCCGCGACCCTAACTGATGGGCACGGTTGGGTCGCGGTCGTCCCAGCGCCGGCAGCATCCGTTGTGCTGGTTGTCGGACTCGCGTGCGGAGCAAACCGGTCGAGGCGGAGGGGGTACTGAGGAGAAGGACTCTCGCGACCTTCGCCGCCGCTTTCAGTGCCGGTGCCCCGCTCGCCGACTACGACAACGACGAACTCGTCACCTCCGACGACGCCCTCACCTTCCTCACCGACTTCGTCAACCAAGTCGAGTAGCCCGCGCGTTCCAATCCGCGCCGCAACCCACCACCCCGCGCCGCCGCGGGGTGCATTCATCTCCGCATCAACCACTCGAGTCCCAGAACTACCCCGTCTGTACCGCCTCTGACGCCTGCGCACCCCACGAACACGCGCAACCGCGCGCCGATTCGCGCTCCCGCACAAGTGCGTTGATTCCGCGCGCCTTGAATCGCACGTTCTTCGTGAGTGGACCCGCGGCACGCCCAGCCGCGGGACGAGCCTCGCGGGGAACGCCGCCCCGCGGCAACGCCCCCCAAGCCCAGCGCAAGAGCGATGCACAACCAACCCTCGAAGAAGCCGTACCGTCCGTTGCGCCGCAAGCGACACTTGTTGCCCGGCCCCAACCCCTTGTTGCGACCCAGGGACGAGGGGCCGCGCGAGGCGTTTCTGCGGCCGCGCCGGCTGCGTCGCAAGCGGAGAGGAAACGGGCCGCGGGAGTAGTGCCTATCGTTCCAACCGCGTCCGAGAGAGTGTCACCTTTCCCGTGGGGCGGAAGCCCGCGTAGGAGATTTGCCGCATGATCCCCAAGCCGCCGCCTCGCGAAACCTCGCTGGGGTTCCTCTACGTCCCGCCGTTCCGGATCGTCGGTGAATCCATCGCCGGTGAGTCCACGTGCGTGCACATCCCGGAGCTGGACCTGGGCTTCGACGTCGGCTCCTGCCCGCGCGCGGTGCTCCCCAGCAAGCACCTGGCCATCACCCACGGCCATATGGACCACATCGGCGCCCTCGCGTACTTCTGCTCCCAGCGGCGCTTCCAGGGGATGGGCACCGCGAAGGTGGTCTGCGACAGCCGCATCGCCAACGACATCCACCGGATGATGTCGGGCTTTGTCGAGCTCGAGCGCCAGCGGACCCCGTACGAGCTGATCCCGCTCCTGCCCGATCAGCCGATCGAGATCAAGAACAACATCTTCCTCAAGGGTTTCGAAACCGAGCACACCTGCCCGAGTTTCGGGTACATCGTCTATGAGCGTCGCACCAAGCTGAAGCCCGAGTTCGGCGATCTCCCGCAGGAAAAACTCCGCGAGCTCAAGGACCGGGGCGTGGCGATCACCAACGCCTTCGAGATCCCGCTCATCGCCTACACGGGCGACACCCGGCCCGGCCCGCACCTGGTGCGGCCCGACGTGATGGGCGCGCAGATCGTGATCTCCGAGTGCACCTTCTTCGAGCCCGACCACAAAGAGCGCGCGAAGGTGGGCATGCACATGCACCTGGACGACGTGGCCGAGTGGCTGCGCGTCCTCCAGTGCCAGGCGATGATCCTGATCCACGTTTCTCGCCGCACCGACATGAACTTCGCGCGCAAGCGGATCGCGCAGGTCGCGGGCGAGAAGTTCGCGAACAAAGTCCACTTCCTCATGGATCACCGCACCAACAAGCTCCGCTACGAGCAGCAGTGCATCGAGGCGGGAGTCGCGCCGCCCGGCTCGATCCGCCCGTCCCCCGTCAAAGCGCCCACGCCCGAGGAAGAGGCCGAGTAACACCCGCGGTTCTTGCTCGGAGTGCTCCCGAGTCCCCGCCGCGCCCCATTCTGCACCGGTCCCACGCCGCGAACGACGTCCGGACAGACGCCGCATCTCTGTTTCTTGAACGAGTTCCGATTGACAGCCCCGATACTCCAAAGTAACTTCAGCCACCGCGAGGTGTGGAAATCTCCGACACCCCTCTCGGGGCCCCGCGCGCCAAGCGGACGCTGGAACGCCTTTCTGTCGTCGGAGTCCTCTCGCTCGCACGCTTCACCGTTCGGTCACATCCTCCAGCCGTCTTGTGTCCCGGACGGAGCGCTGATCACATGAGCAGCACCGATCGACAGATCTGGGACCAGATGCTCGCGCACCTCCGCGCCCACCACCCGGCGGTCTGTCGGCAGTGGTTCGAGGAACTCACGCCTCTCGGCATCGCCGGCGGCGCGATGCAGCTCCGCACCCTCACCGTCGTCCACCGCGACTACCTCCGAAAGCAGTGCGCCGATCCGTTCAGCGACGCCGCTCGCACCGTGACAGGCCGCCTCATCTCCGTCCGCTTCCTCGGCCCCGAGGACCCCGCCACCCCGACTCCCGCCGAGGCCAAGGCCGCCAAGCCGCCGGCGCCGAACAGGATCATCGAGGCCAAGCCCCTCGTCGAGCCCACCGCCAACCCCACTCCAGACCCGACCGCTGACCCCGCCCCGGAATTTGCAGACCCGGCCGACGCCGAGTCCCAGCGCCCCACCCGCGCCCGCCAGGAACCGCCACCGGCCCGCGATCCCTTTGTCCCCCCCACCGCTCCCGCTCCGCGCCACAGCCTGGTGATCACCCCCGACTCGCCCCGGTACGAGTCGCTCACGATCAACCCCGACTACAGCTTCGAGAACTTCATTATCGGGCAGGGCAATCGCCTCGCCCACGCCGCGGCGTTGGCGGTCAGCACAAACCCTGGACGCGCGTACAACCCCTTCTTCATCCACGGCGGGGTTGGCCTTGGAAAGACCCACCTCCTCCAGTCGGTCTGCCTCAAGATCGCCGAGCAGTACCCCTCTGCGGTGATGTACTACACCTCGTGCGACGCCTTCGTGACGCAGTTCATCGAGAGCGTGCAGAGCGGCGAGATGTCCGAGTTCCGCCACCGCTTCCGCGACGTGGACGTGCTTGTCATCGATGACATCCACTTCCTCGCCAAACGCGACCGCACGCAGGAAGAGTTCTTCCACACCTTCAACAGCCTGTACCAGGCCAGCAAACAGATCATCCTCTCCTCCGATGCGCCGCCCGAAGACATCCCCGACCTCGAAGACCGCCTGGTCTCTCGCTTCAAGTGGGGGCTGGTCGCGAAAATCGAGCCGCCGGGGTACGAGACCCGCGTCGCCATCCTGAAGACCAAGGCCCGTATCCGCGGGCTGGTGCTCCCCGACGCCGTCGCGGAACTCATCGCCAGCCGCATCGATACGAACATCCGCGAGCTCGAGGGCGTCATCGTCAAGCTGCACATCATGGCGGCCGTCGAGCACCGGCCCATCGACCTCGACCTGTGCCGCTCCGCACTCGGTGATCCCGGGCGTGAGGTTGTCGCGGAGCCGACCATCCAATCAGTGATCGAGGTTGTCAACGAGTTCTACCGCATCCGGCTCACCGACCTCCAGAGCAAGCACCGCCAGCGCTCCATCACGCTTCCCCGACAGGTGTGCATGTACCTCCTCCGCCGCCTCACCCGACACTCGCTCACCGAGATCGGTGGCTACTTCGGCGGTCGCGACCACACCACGGTCATGCACGCCATCAAGACGGTCGAGACCCGGCGGGACGCGGATACCGAGTTCGCGCTCGTCCTGAAGACGCTCGACGACCGCATTCGGGCCCCTCGCCCTCCTCACTAGCTCCTCGGTTTGGCTTTTCTTCGGCATCCAGTCGTAGACGGGCAAGGGGCTGGCGTGACCTTGCGAGGGCTCCGGACAACCGACAAGCCCCCCCTTCACCGGGGTGGATGACCTGTGGAAGAACGCTCGGCTGCGCGCCACTGATCCCCCACGGTTCGTGCCCTGAACCAACCCGAGGGTCGCTCAACCTGTCGCGGCCATCGACAGCGGCATCGTCCCGACATTCAACCGACAGCCTGTGCACCTGGCTCCGAGTCTCTAAGTCCAGGGCATGTATCGACTTGCCGAACGGGTCCCCGAGTACTCCACACGCCGACAGGGCTTACTCCGATGATGATGAGATGTATCTCTTCTCTCTTAGGAGAATGCCATCGGACGTCCTTGGCTCCACGCGGCTCCCGGCCCACAACTGCCACCGGCCCGGTTTGCATTCCCCGTTGTGGATAATCGTTCGGCAATCCCGCAGCTTTCTGCGCCACCCAATGTTCAGCGGGACCTCGCCTGGCAGTTCGGGCACCAAACTGTCGTACGTTGCGCAACAATCGCGCGACGCAAGCTGGTGCTACACCGGAAACACCGCTCGCCTCCCCGGCCGTAAACCCTGTGCTCCCGCTGCGCGTTTCCCGGGCCGCCGTCGGGCTTTCGGTAGTCCCGCACCGTCGAGCCCCCGGCCTCGATAGCCGCGTGCAGAATCCCTTTCAAGTTATCCACAAGCCGTCCCCAACTTGGGCCCACGATGCGACCCGCTCTCATGCGCGGATCGAGGCCGGCAGCAAACAGGGACTCGTCGGCGTAAATGTTCCCGACCCCGGCGATGACTTCTTGGTCGAGGAGCAGGGCCTTGACCGACCGCGTGCTCCCGGCCGCGCTTTCTTGAAGCTGCTCGGGAGCAATGTCGAGCGCATCGGGCCCCAGACGCGACCATTTCGTCGTACGCAGCTCCTGCATGTTCGAGCCGAACCAGAGCCCGCCGAACCGCCTGGGGTCACGGAACGCCAAGAGCAAGCCCTCCAAGCCCCCCACTCGCCACGTCACGTGAGTGTGGAGTCGGAGCGCTTCATCCTCGGCGACGAACTCAAACGATCCGGTCATTCCCAGTTGGACGGTCATCACCCGGCCGTCCGCGCCGACAACCGCGATTTGCTTCCCGTGTCGAATCACATCGCCGACCACGGCGCCCTCTAGGCAATGCCCCGGCCAGGGTTCGCAAACGTCGGATCGCAAGACACGGCAATCCGTGAGGCGGGCGCCGATAAGACGCCCCGCGACGCCGCGGCGTACGCACTCGACTTCGGGGAGTTCAGGCACCCGACGCCCCCGCGACCGCGGCAACGGCGGGTTGCTTGGGGCTCTGGGCCGGTGCCGTTGCCTCGCCGTACCCGCGGACGAAGAGCAAGCGGAGCGAGTTGAGGACCACCAGAATCGTGCCGCCTTCGTGGGCGAGCACGCCGGCCGACATCGGGACGTGCATCCCCGTGCGTGAACCCACCAGCGTCGCGGTGATCATCACCAAGATCGCGCTCAGGGCGAACCAGACGTTGAAAGCGATGACTCGCGACGCCCGTCGCGCGAGCGAGATGACCCACGGGATCGCGCGAAGGTCGTCGGTCAACAACACGGAGTCTGCGCTCTCGAGTGCCGCCGCGGCACCGATGCCGCCGATGGCGATGGATGCGTCAGCGCTTGCGAGCGCGGGCGCGTCGTTCACGCCGTCGCCGATCACACCCACGCGGAGCCCGCCAGCCTCGCGCATCTCTCGGATGATCCGCAGTTTGTCCTCCGGCAGAAGGTCGGCGTCGAAGGCGTCGAGCTTCAGCGATTCGGCGACGCGCTTTGCGGTGAGCTGGTTGTCCCCGGTGAGCATCCGAACGGGCCGGACGCCGATCGCGTGCAGGCTCTCCACGAGCTCGCCGGCGCCGGGGCGCACCGAATCCGCCATGATCAGCACGGCGACCTGACCGCCCCCGTCGTGGTGCGTGCAGTCCTGCGCCACGGTCACGGCAACGTGCCCGCGTTCTTGGATTCTCTCGAGCACCTCGCGCGCCCGGTTGCGGAAGCACACGGGGATCAGCGGTTCGACGAACGAGAAACGCCCCAGCCTCACCGGGCAGTCACCCGCGCGGCCTTCGATCCCCTTTGCCACGACGTGGTCGATGTCAGAGATCGCCGCGGGCGCGATGGAGCGGATCGCCGCGGCGTCTCGGATCGCGGCGGCAATCGGGTGCGTGGAGTCCGCCTCGAGGCCCGCGGCGATCGCGAGCAGTTCCTTGCCGTCGGACCACGCGACGGGGTGCACTTCGTAGAGGCGCGGACGGCCGTAGGTGAGTGTGCCGGTTTTGTCGAAGCAGAGCGCGTTCACGCGGGCAAGGCGCTGGAGCGACTGGCCGCCCTTGAAGAGCACGCCGCCTCGGGCTGCGCGCGAGATCGCGGCGAGGGTGGCGGTGGGCGTGGCGATGACGAGCGCGCACGGGGAAGCGACGATGAGGAGCGTGATACCCGTGTACAGCGCGCCGCGGGTGGCGTCGGTCCCGATCAGCGGGACCTTGAAGACGAGCCACCAGACGGCGACCACCGCGATCGATAGCAGCATGACGCCCACCGCGTACGGCTGGCCGAGACGGTCGATGGTGCGCTGCACCGGGGCGCGCTGGGCCGCGGC
>JBMOHX010000185.1:0-7552 GCA_049317625.1 Phycisphaerales bacterium | reverse complement strand
GTGACGTGCACGCCCTGGTCTCCGCGTTCGGTGCGTGGCTGGGCGAGCACATTGCGGGAACCTACGAGGAGGATCAGGGAAGCGGCCAGGAGCGTGCAAATGCTGTTCGGGATCCAGGTGGTAGGCATCGATGGCTCCGGGGGTGTGGGAACAGAGACTCAATCGGAGCGAACAGGGTTCCGACTTGGAAACGGTGGGGGGGGAAGGGGCCGCGGCAGAGGGGTGACGTTGTGGACAGTTCGTGGATAGCCGCCTAGGCGACCGGGTCGACATGAAGTATTCGTTGACTTGAGGCGGCTGTCGGCTATTGTTCCCACCCTGCGCGGTCCGGTGCGGGCGAGGCTTCGTGGTTTTACGAAGCTCAGAGCCAGTCGGGGCCGGATCGATCGAAGGACGACTTACAGACGGGTGATACTCCCATGACCGGTGGAAAGATCAGAATTCGGATGGAAGCGTACGACCACTTGGCGCTCGATGCCTCGGCGAAGGAAATCGTTGAGCACGCGAAGCGTACGAACGCGAAGGTCGCGGGCCCGATCCCGCTGCCGACCCGGGTCGAGCGATACACCGTGCTCCGCTCCCCGTTCATTGACAAGAAGAGCCGCGAGCAGTTCGAGATCCGCACCCACAAGCGTGTGATCGACATTCTCGAGCCCAACGCCCGCACGGTCGAGGCGCTGAACCGTCTGGTGGTCCCCGCGGGTGTATTCGTCAGGATCAAGGCCTAATCGAAGCTGGTATCGCGGACGATCAGGGTGACGGGTTGACCGTCTCGCCGGATTCCGCAGAGGTGAAGAACGATGGCGATTTCGCTGCTGGGCAAAAAAGTTGGAATGACTCGGGTGTACACCGAAGCTGGCGTGAGCCTGCCGGTCACGGTGATCGAGCTCGGCCCGTGCGTCGTGACTCAGCTGCGGACCAAAGAGAAGGACGGCTACAACGCCGTTCAAATCGGGTTCGGCGAGATGAAGGCCCGCAACTCGACCTTCCCGATCATCGCCCACGATTTCAAGGCCGGCACCACCCCCAAGCGTCACCACCGCGAGTTCCGCGTGGAAGACAACGAGCTCGCTGGGTTCGCGGTTGGCCAGGAACTGAAGGCGGACAAGCTCGCCGGCCTGATGTATGTGGATGTCATCGGGACGAGCAAGGGCAAGGGCTTCGCGGGCGTTATGAAGCGCCACCACTTCAAAGGTCTGTTCGCGTCCCACGGTACCGAACGTAAGCACCGCTCCCCCGGCTCGATCAGCTCGCTCTGCTCGAACCGTGGCTACGGCGGCGGCCTGAAGAAGGGCAAGCGCATGCCCGGTCACATGGGTGCAGAGCGCGTGACCTGCCGCAGCCTCGACATCGTCCGCATCGACGCCGACCGCAACATTGTCCTGGTCAAGGGCACGGTTCCCGGGGCCAACGGCGGGCTTGTTGAGGTTCGCCCGGCGATTCGACTGTACAAGAGCAAGGCCAGGAAGCTGGCGGCGAAGAAGTAAAAACAAGCCCCGGCGCGAAGAGCGAACCGGGGCTTTCTTGTTGGATTTGAGTATCGGGTTTGAAGTGATTTCCGTCGGTCGGTGAGGTGCCGGTCGACGGGTTCGGAAGGTCTCGCGGCAAAGAGAAACCACCGGACGAAGACAAGAAGTTCGATTCGGCGGGCTGAACCCCGCCGGATCGGGAAGACTGCCGAGTCGATTCCGATCCACCCCACACGCAACCTTGCCGGTCGCGTGACCCGAGGCCTCAAGGCCCGCGGGAAACTGGGATGAGACGGATAGGCGAGGACCCGACGGGCGCAAGCCCTCCGGGACAGAAGGCGGAAAGACGAGGTTCAGACAGATGGATGTCCCCGTCTATGACATGAGCGGCAAAACCGTCGCTCAAATTCAGATCGATGAGAAGACCCTTGGTGGGGAGCTCAACCCCGCGCTGATCAAGCAGGCGTACGTGATGTACCACGCCAATCAGCGCCAGGGCTCGGCCCGCACCAAGAACCGGCACGAGGTCGAGGGTTCGACCAAGAAGATCTATAAGCAGAAGGGCACGGGCAACGCCCGTCACGGCGATCGCAAGGCAAACCTCTTCAAGGGCGGCGGCCACGGCCACTCGAAGAAGCGGACCCGCGAGGACTTCCACCAGTCCATGCCGAAGAAGATGCGCCGCAAGGCGAATCGCAACGCCCTCCTCGCGAAGCTGATGGACGCCGAGGTGCGGGTGATCGATGAGATCTCCTTCTCCGAGCCGCGGACCAAGGCTTTCAAGGACTTCCTCGCCGCGATCAACGTGGACCGCACCGCTCTGGTGGCGCTCCCGCACCACGGTGAAAAGACCGTGAACGCCCGGCTGGCCGGGCGGAACGTCGAGGGCGCGACCCTCGTCCCCGCGGAGCAGATGAACTGCTTCGACATGCTCAACCACCGGTACCTGGTGATCGGTCGCAAGGACCTCGAGGCCTGGCTGAACGGCCCGTGCTCCCAGACCACGAAGATCGCGAAGATCTCGCCCTTGGGCCGCAAGACTGAGGAGGTCGCCCCGTGAGCGCCAACGTCGACGCATCCTACATCATCAAGAAGCCGCTGCTCACCGAGAAGACCACCTACGGGATGAACGAGCAGAAGCGGTACACGTTCGTCGTGGACCCCCGGGCGAGCAAGACCGAGATCAAGGACGCGGTGCAGAAGCTCTACGGCGTTCGCGTCGTGGGGGTGAACACCCAGCTCCGCAAGGGCAAGTACCGCCGCCTCAAGGTTGGCCTGCTCCGCGAGCCCCTCGAGAAGCGCGCCACCGTCCGTCTCCACCCCGAGGATCAGATCGACCTGTTCTGAGCGATACCCCGGGGGGCTTCGGCCCGCCCGGTCAAGGAAGTGACCCATGCCTATCCGGATCTATAAGCCAACGAGCGCGGGCCGCCGGAACGCCTCGGTGAACATGCACGCCGAGGTCACCAAGACCCGTCCCGAGAAGAGCCTGCTCTCTCCGAAGCCGAAGTCGGGCGGACGCAACCACAGCGGCAAGGTGACGTCGCGTGGTATCGGCGGCGGCGTCAAGCAGATGTACCGCAAGATCGACTTCAAGCGCAAGGACCGCTGCGGTGTCGAGGGCAAGGTGTCGGGGATCGAGTACGACCCCAACCGCTCCGCCCACATCGCCCTGGTGATCTACGCCGACGGCGAGAAGCGCTACATCCTCGCCCCCGCTGGCCTCAAGGACGGCTCCACAATCGTCTCGAACAAGTCGAAGGCGGTCGAGCCCAATATCGGCAACGCGATGCCCGTCCGCTACATCCCCACCGGTCTTGACGTTCACTGCGTCGAGCTGGTCCCGGGTCGCGGCGGTCAGATGTGCCGTTCGGCGGGTTCGTACGCGAAGCTGACGAACAAGGAAGACGAGTACGCCACGCTCACCCTTCCCTCGGGCGAGCTCCGCAAGGTGCCCCTCGACTCCATGGCGACCATCGGCCAGGTCGGCAACCCCGATCACCGTCTGCGTCGGCTGGGCAAGGCCGGTCTCTGGCGCCTCATGGGCCACCGCCCGATCACCCGCGGCATGGCGAAGAGCCACCACGCCCACCCGTTGGGCGGCGGTTCGGGCCGCAGCAAGGGCAACCGTCCCCCGTGCGGTCCCACGGGCGTTCTGGCCAAGGGCGGCAACACCAGGAATCGCAAGAAGCACTCCACGTCCCTCATCATCCGCCGCCGCGTGAGCAAGCGGTACGGTCAGAAGAAGTAAGTCGTAACGTAGAACCAAGACCGCGTTGAACCAAGGCTAAGGGCGCACGCAAGCAGCCATCAGGAAAGTGATCTATGGGTCGCAGCCTCAAAAAAGGTCCGTACGTCGACGAGAAGCTGTACATGAAAGTGGACAGGCTGAACACGTCGCGTCGCAAGGAGCCCATCAAGACGTGGGCCCGGCGCTGCACGATCGTGCCCGAGTTCGTGGGCCACACGTTCAAGGTGCACAACGGTCGGATCTTCATCGACGTCTTCGTGACCGAAGACATGGTGGGCCACAAGCTCGGCGAGTTCTCCTCGTCGCGCACGTTTAAGGGCCACACCAACAAGAAGGAAGGCCTCGAAGCGGGTGAGGGCAAGGGCGGCTGATCCGCTGTCGTAATCGAGCATACACGCGGCCCGGTGCCGCGCAATCGCAAGGGTGGAACACGTGAGACTCAGAGGCAACAAACTTGAAGAGCTGGCGGCGAGGGCGAACCTCTCCGTCGATCAACTCGCGCAGGCGATGGCGGAGCCGGGCTTCTCCGCGGACCGGGCGACGTCGGCCCTGAACAACTGGATCCGCGGGAGCGACCACCCCCGCTGCGACAAGAAGACCATCGAGCGTCTCGCGGGCCTCCTCCGCGTCGCGCCGAAGGAGCTCGCCAGGTTCACCAGCAAGGTGAACCACCACCGCGGCAGCCCCCGCAAGGCCCGCCTGGTCGCGGACCTCATCCGGGGCAAGAAGGTCGAGGAGGCCCTGAGCCTCCTGAAGTTCAGCAACAAACGAGCCTCGGTGAACCTCGAGCGCTGCCTCACCGCCGCCCGAGACGAGGCGATCCGGCACGACGCGGATATCAACCGTCTTGTGGTCGTCGAGAGCACGGTGGACGAGGGCCCGCGCATGAAGCGGTTCAACCAGAAGGACCGCGGCCGCGCCCACGCCATCATCAAGGCCTTCAGCCACATCACCATCGGCCTCGAGGAGAAGTAAGCACCATGGGACAGAAGACACACCCATTCGGCCTTCGCCTCGGCATCACCGAGGCCCACCGCAGCCGCTGGTACGCCCCCAAGGCGCTGTACGGCGAACTGCTCGTCGAAGACGAGCGCATCCGGAAGTGGCTCGACAAGC
Source organism: Phycisphaerales bacterium (assembly GCA_049317625.1). Lineage (GTDB taxonomy): Bacteria > Planctomycetota > Phycisphaerae > Phycisphaerales > UBA1924 > JBEIUO01. The sequence continues at coordinate 2,716 of JBMOHX010000185.1, read as the reverse complement.
GTCTCAACCGCAGGCCACCAAACGCCGCGGTCTCGGACATCCACATCGAGCGCACCCGCGAGGAGCTGAAGGTCATCATCAAGACCGCCCGCCCGGGTTTGGTCATCGGCCCCAAGGGTGCCGAAGTCGAGCGCATGACCGAAGAGCTCCAGTACATGACCGGCCGTAAGGTCGCGATCTCGATCATCGAGATCAAGAACGCCGATCTCGACTCCAAGCTGATCGCCGAGGCCGTTTGCGAGCAGCTCGTCAAGCGTGCGAGCTTCCGGCGCGTGGTGCAGATGAAGGTCAAGGCCGCGATGGACGCGGGCGCCAAGGGTGCCAAGATCCAGATCGCCGGTCGCCTGGGTGGTGCGGAAATGAGCCGCACCCTGGCCGTCAAGGCCGGTTCTCTGCCCCTCTCCACCCTGCAGGCGCACGTCGAATACGGCGTCGCCGAGGCCTTCACCACCTACGGTGCCATCGGCTGCAAAGTGTGGCTCTACAAAGGCATGTACACGACCGAGCGGACCGAGGAAGAGTCCAACGCCGCCGGTGGCCGGGCCCGTGCCCGCGGCCGCCGCTAACCGCCGACGGGGCGGAGTTCCGGTGTGAGGTCGGGTTTGCGGTTGGATTGCGATCCGGGATCGGGCGGTGAAGCAGCCGGCCCGGCAGAGTTCAAGAAGTTGTCGCGGCACGCGGGCGAGGCCCAGTGCCGATCGGAGTGTGACGTATGGCGCTGATGCCCAAACGAGTCAAGTACCGCAAGGAGATGCGGCGGGTCCGCGACCGCAAGGCGACGAAGGGAAACTACGTCGCGTACGGTGACTACGGCCTGCAGTCTCTTGAAGCCGCGTGGCTGCCCGGCAACGTGCTCGAGGCGGGCCGTATCGCCGCGCAGCACTACCTCAAGCGCGAGGGCAAGCTGATCATCCGGGTCTTCCCGGACAAGCCGATCAGCAAGAAGCCGCTGGAAACCCGAATGGGTACCGGTAAGGCGGACGTGGACTACTGGGCGTGCCGCATCAAGCCCGGCACGATGCTGATGGAAATCGCGGGCGTTCCCGAAGGAACCGCCAAGCTCGCGTTCGTTCGAGTGGCGATGAAGCTCCCGGTGAAGACGCGGTTCGTGGGCCGCCGGGTGCGCGTGTAAGACGGGTTTCGAAGGCGGCGGGATTCACGAGCGACGGGTTCCACACAGGCAAGCGACGCGAGGATACGAGCCATGACCGGCGAAGAAGTACGCAAGATGAAGGACGAAGAGATCAAGCAGGAGATCGGTACGCTCCGCAACAAGCTCTTCGACCTCCGCAGCCAGACCGTGACCGAGAAGGTCGACGACCACTCCCAGTTCGCGAAGATCCGCAAGGATGTCGCGAGGCTGATGAACGAGCGGCGGGCCCGCCACGCCGCACGGGGCACCAAGAAGTAACACACCTGGGCGGAGGGTTGACCCCCGCCGAGCGAGGCACGAACGATGGCAGAGAACCAGACTCAGAAGACCTCCGACCAGATCAAGGGCGCCCAGATCGGCGTCGTCGAGAGCGACACGCGGAACCAGACCCGCACCGTCGTGGTGGGCTACTTCACCAAGCACCCCAAGTACGGCAAGTACCTCCGCCAGCGGACGGTGCTCCAGGTGCACGACGAGGCCAACGAGTCCCGCAACGGCGACCGCGTGGAAGTCGCCCAGTGCCGGCCCGTCAGCAAGACCAAGAACTGGAAGCTCGTGCGGATCGTCGAACGCAGAGCGGACATCGCCGCGGCCCTGGCCAGTGCCAAGGCCGTCGCGGAGAGCGCACACTAAACCGTCACCGGCGGCCCCGACCCTCGGGACCCCGACGACCGGAAGGCAGGGATCGTTATGCTCCAGCAGGAAACACGATGCGAAGTCGCGGATAACTCGGGCGCCAAGATCGCCTACGTGATCCGCGTGTACGGTGGTACGACCGGGTCGGGCAAGTTCACGCGGCGTGTCGCCGGCGTGGGCGACCGCGTGTTCGTCTCCATCAAGCGGGCTCTCCCCGGCGCCGACGTCAAGCCCGGCGACAAGAGCAAGGCCGTGGTCGTCCGCACCACCAAGGCCATCCGGCGCGCCGACGGGTCGTACGTCAAGTTCGACTCGAACGCGGTCGTCCTCATCCAGGACGACGGCAACCCCAAAGGCACCCGCATCTTCGGGCCCGTCGCCCGTGAGCTGCGCGACCGCAACTACATGAAGATCGTCTCGCTGGCGACCGAAGTCGTCTGAACCCAGGAAGTAACCACGCCCCGTCCGCGTTCGGCGGGGCGGCAGGTGGAAGGAAGTACGGAACATGGCACGCCACGTTCGCAAGGGCGACACAGTGATCGTGAGAAGCGGCGACTTCAAGGGCATGACCGGCGAGGTCCTCCGCGTCCTCACCAAGTCGGACTCGGTGGTCATCCGCGGGATCAACATCCACACCAAGCACCTCAAGCCCAGCCGCCTGAACCCCCAGGGCGGTGTGATCTCGAAGGAGCTGCCGATCCACCTCAGCAAGGTCAGCCCCGTGGTCGACGGCAAGGCCGTCCGCGTCGGCTTCCGAACCGAGCCCGACGGCTCCAAGGTCCGCATCGCCCGAAAGAAGGGCGTCGCGAACCGCGTCCTCGGCAAGATCCACGGGCCCCGCGAGAAGGCCGTCGGCTGAGTCAACCCACCCCGGCGGTGCCCACCACGCCGGAGCAGACCCGCGCGCTGGCCGCGCAGATCGACGTC
>JBMOHX010000184.1:0-7648 GCA_049317625.1 Phycisphaerales bacterium | reverse complement strand
ACGAAAATGTTCGCCGCGGATGAGATCGCCTCCGCGCCCGACACGTTGAGCATCCGACGAAGCACCATCGCGACCACCGCCACCACCCGCTGCATCACCCCGAGGTGGTAGAGCACGCTCATCAGGCTCGCGAAGAACACGATCACCGGGAGCACCCGGATCGCGAACACAAACCCCCACGGCCCGCTCGGGTCCGCGGTCTTGCCGAAGAGGAACGTGATCCCCTCGTCCGCGAAGGCGATAACCTTCGTCACCCCCTGCGCGAGCAGATCGAAAACGATGACGACTTTCGGGATCTTGAGGCACGCGGCCGCGATGAGGAACTGCATCGCGAGCCCGACCACCACGATGCGTGCGTTCACGCTCCGCCGGTTTTCAGAGAGCAGAAACGCGATGGAAACCAACACCGCGACGCCGAGCAAACCTGTGTACTGACCCATGGGTCGCGATGATAGCTGCTGCGTACGCTCGGGTATGACCCCGACCCAGCCGGGACATCCTGACGGATGCGCGCGAGTCGCGTTCGAACGCGCGTCGGAGACCATCGCCTCCCTTGTCTCTGACCTGGGCGCCGGATTAGGCCGGGTCCCGGTCGTCGCGCTCGGCGGGCCGGCGGGCGCGGGCAAGACCACACTCGCGAATCGGCTTGGTGCAACCGTCCTCTCGACCGACTGGTACCTTCCCGACTACGACAACACCCCCGAACACCTGCGCGACGTACCCGAGAGCGCCGACCTGTCCCTGCTCGCCCACCACCTCGACCAACTCCGGTCCGGCCGCGCCGTCGAGGCCCCGATCTGGTCGTTCCACACCCACCGCCGCGAGGGCGTTCGCACCATCACCCCCTCTGCGCTCATCACCGTCGAGGGCATCCACGCTCTCTTCCCGCTCCTCCTCCCACTCGTCGATCTCCCGGTTTTCGTGGAGGCCCCGTCGTCCATCCGCTGGCAGCGCTGGGAGCACATCGAACAGGCAGGGCTCCGTGGCTGGGGCGTCGAACGCGCCAAGGTCTACTTCGACGGCGTCGCCGAGCCCGTCTTCGCCGCCCGCGAACCGGGATATCGGGCCGCGGCACGGCTCATCGTGGTCAACGACCATGGAATCGCTGGGATTTGAGCCAAGCGCTCCGCGTGCATGCCTGATTCCGCTCGCGATTTCCTCGCGGATCGGTTAGGCTCTGCCCGTCCGGGTCTCGTGGGTGCAGGAGTTGAACATCATGAATGATCAGCGTGGAACCGCGGCGTTCGCCGCCGCGGCGGTGCTGGTGGCGGTCGCGGCGGGGGTCGCGTCCGGCCAGCAGCGGCACTGGGTCTACTTCACTGACAAGGGCGGTGCGGCCGATGTCGCATCGGCGGTCGCGGCCCTGCCGGAAACGTACGACCCGCGGGCCACCTGGCGGCGGCAGATGCGCCGCACAGATCCCGGGCTGTTCGACGAGCGGGACCTCCCCGTCCGCGCAGACTACGCGGACTCGGTCACCATCGCCGGCGCCCGTATCCGCACGCAGAGCCGCTGGTTGAACGCCGTCTCGGTCGAAGCCGACCCGGCCCAGCTCGCCGCGATCGCGGAGCTCCCTCACGTCGCCCGCGTCACCCCGGTCCGCGCCGGACGCCGCGCGGCGCGACCCAGCGAAACCACGACCACCCCGGCCACGGGCTATGGCGACCGCGCCTTCTACGGCCTCGCGGAGGCCCAGCTCTCCCAGATGAACCTGCCCGCGCTGCACGCGCTGGGCCACACGGGTTCGGGCGTCATCATCGCGGTGCTCGATACCGGCTTCCGGCGCGACCACGACGCCTTCCACACCCCGGGCCATCCGCTCCACGTGATCGCCGAGCACGACTTCATCAACAACGACGCCAACGCCGACATTGATGCGACCGACGACAGCGAGCAGCACCGGCACGGCACCTGGATCCTCAGCACCATCGGCGCGTACGCGCCGGATGTCTACGTGGGCGGCGCGTACAACGCCTCGTTCGTCCTCTGCAAGACCGAGGACGTCACCAGCGAGACCCCGATCGAAGAGGACAACTACGTCGCCGGCCTCGAGTTCGCGGAACTCCACGGCGCCGACATGACCACCAGCTCTCTCGGGTACATCGACTGGTACACCCAGGCCGATCTGGACGGCGTCACCGCGGTCACGACGATCGCCGTGAACATCGCCAACGCCAACGGGGTCCACTGCATCACCGCCGCGGGTAACGAGGGCAACGACGGCGACCCCGCGACCAGCACGATCATCGCGCCCGCGGATGCGCCGCGTGTGATCACCTGCGGCGCGGTCGACATCAACGGCTTCATCGCCGGCTTCAGCAGCACCGGGCCCACGGCCGACGGCCGCGTGAAGCCCGAGGTGCTCGCCTGCGGCGTCAACACCAGCGTCATCTCCTCCCGGAACACCACCGACTACGGCGCAGTGAGCGGGACATCGCTCTCGACCCCGCTCGTCGCCGCGACCGTCGCGTGCCTCGTCGGCGCCCACCCGGACTGGTCTGTGGACCGCATGCGCGGCGCCCTCACCCGCTCGGCCTCGGACTGGGTGCAGAACGGCGCAACCGACCCGCTCTTCATCCGCGGCTTCGGGATCGTCAACGCACTCAGCGCGCTCCAGGCACCGTGCCCTTCCGACTGGAACCACGACGGCGGCGTCGACGGCGACGACGTCATCGCGTTCTTCGGAGCGTGGGACGCGGGCAACGCGGACTACAACGCGTCCGGCGGAACAGATGGCGACGACGTCATCGAGTTCTTCTCGAGCTGGGATTCCGGCTGCTGAACCTTGACGACCACGACCGGTGCCGCGGTCACCTGAAGCGCCGCGCACCGGTTCGGACACTCGCCCGAGAGGCAGGTGTCGCACCCTCCCTTGCCCCTTCCGGGCGAGAGGAGCGAGGCGAGCGTGCGCGACTTGAGCGTCTGCTCCGCGACCTCCGCCAACCCATCGAGCGTCGCGTGGAGCGAGCAGAGATGATCCGCGTGCTCGGGTAAACCCAACGGGCAGCGGTCGATTCTCGGGAACGGCTCCAGTGCCACGACCACATCCAGCATCGTGACGCGCGTCGGGGAGTGCGCGAGCACAAACCCGCCGCTGGGCCCGCGCTGCGAGGTCACGACCCCGGCACGCACCAACGCGTTCAGCACCTTGGACATGTATCCGACGGGCACCTTGGTCGCGATGGCGATCCGTTCGGCCGTGGCGGGCTCGGAGGGCGAGGCAGCGAGCCAGAGGGCGGCACGGAGCGCGTACTCGACGGTCTTGGAGAACATGCCTTCCTTCCTTTGGACCCACGTAAACCACTGCTATTTCCCAATACTAGGAAGATTTTCTCGTTTCCCAGTACTTCGCTTGACTGTACGCCGAGTTACAGATATAGATATCTGCAAAGGCCCGCAAGTCAAGCCCGGAGTCTCAACTCAATGGAAAATACGGTACCGCTCCTCCATCGGAACGGGGCAAACCCCGCTGACACCGTCCGGTTCGACGACGCCATTGTCCGCAAGTTCGTCTCGGCCATGGTGCTCTGGGGAGTTGTGGGGATGCTGGTGGGGCTGATCATCGCGATCCAGCTCGCGCTCCCCAACTTCGTGATGAACCACCCCGAGTTCGAGTGGATGTCGTTCCTCTATAAGACCTCCTTCCTGGGGTTCGGCCGGCTCCGGCCGCTCCACACCAACGCGGTCATCTTCGCGTTCGCCGGCAACGCCGTCTTCGCGGGCGTGTACTACTCCACGCAACGTCTGTGCAAAGTCCGCATGTGGTCGGACAAGCTGAGCAACCTGCACTTCTGGGGGTGGCAGCTCATCGTCGTGTGCGCCGCCCTCACCCTCCCGCTCGGCGTCACGCAGGGCAAGGAGTACGCGGAACTCGAGTGGCCGATCGACCTGATGATCGCCGTCGTGTGGCTCGGCTTCTTCGCGACCAACTTCTTCATGACGCTGATCAACCGACGCGAGCGGCACATGTACGTGGCGCTGTGGTTCTACATCGCGACGGTGGTCACCGTCACGATGCTGCACGTCTTCAACAACCTCTGGATCCCCGCGGCGTTCGTCGAGCTCTTCAAGCACGGCCGCTTCCCCTCGCCTGAGAACGCGCTCAAGTCCTACACGATCTACGCGGGCGTGCAGGACGCCTTCATGCAGTGGTGGTACGGCCACAACGCGGTCGCCTTCTTCCTCACCACGCCCTTCCTGGGCATGATGTACTACTTCCTCCCCAAAGCCGCCGAACGGCCGGTCTACTCCTACCGCCTCTCGATCGTGCACTTCTGGAGCCTGGTGTTCATCTACATCTGGGCGGGCCCCCACCACCTTCACTACACCGCGCTCCCCGTTTGGGCCAGCACACTGGGCATGATCTTCTCCGTCATGCTCTGGATGCCCAGCTGGGGCGGCATGATCAACGGCCTGCTCACCCTCCGCGGCTCGTGGAGCAAGGTGCTCGCCGATCCGATCCTCAAGTTCTTCGTCCTCGCGATCACGTTCTACGGCATGTCGACCTTCGAAGGCCCGATGCTCAGCGTCAAGAGCGTCAACGCCCTCAGCCACTACACCGACTGGACGATCGCCCACGTGCACAGCGGGGCGCTCGGCTGGAACGGGTTCATGGCCTTCGGCATGCTCTACTGGCTCGCTCCTCGTCTCTTCCAGACCAAGATCTGGAGCAAGAAGCTGGTCGAGTGGCACCTCTGGATCGGCACGATCGGGATGGTCCTGTACATCCTCTCGATCTACAGCGCGGGCATCACGCAGGGCCTCATGTGGCGCATGTTCGACGAGACCGGCAACCTGGTGTACCCGGACTTCACCGAGACCCTCGTCAAGCTCATGCCTCTCTACTGGATCCGCGTCATCGGCGGCACGCTCTACCTCGTCGGAATGCTGTTCGCCGCGGTGAACTTCGTCATGACCTGGAAGGGCCGCCCCGCGACGTACGCGGAATCAGAAATCAGCGCCCCCCCGCTGAGCGCAACCTACGTCGACCCGCCCCAGCCCGAGTCCCGCCTCGAGGCGAACATCGAGCTGGGCCACACCGGCGACCGCCTCATGCAGGGCTGGTGGCACCGCGTGTGGGAACGCCGGCCGCTGAAGTTCACGCTCATGGTCCTGGTGGCCGTGGCGGTCGCCTCGCTGTTCGAGATCATCCCGACCTTCCTGATCCGCAGCAACGTGCCCTCGATCGCGAGCGTGCAACCCTACACCCCGCTCGAGCTCTACGGCCGCGACATCTATATCTCCGAGGGTTGCTACAACTGCCACTCGCAGATGATCCGCCCCCTTTGGCACGAGACCGAGCGCTACGGCGAATACAGCAAGCCCGGCGAGTTCGTGTACGACCACCCCTTCCAGTGGGGCAGCCGACGCATCGGCCCGGACCTCGCGCGAGAGGGCGGCCTTCGCAGCCACGACTGGCAGGTCCGCCACCTCGAAGACCCGCGGTCGCTCACGGGCACCTCGATCATGCCCGGCTACGCCCACCTGGTCGCCTCGGACATCGACTTCGGCGCGATCCAAGCCCGCATCGAAGCGATGGCGATGCTCGGCGTCCCCTACGGCGAGCTCGTCAAGAGCGGGAAGGCCGAGGACTCCGCGCGTGCGCAGGCCCGGTTGATCGCCGCCGACCTCAAGACCCAGGGCGGCTACCCCGACATGGAAACCAAGAAGGTCATCGCCCTCGTCGCGTACCTCCAGCGTCTGGGCACCGATCTCACCAAGCCCGCCCCGGCCGCTCCGGCCGCCACGACCGCTTCAAAGGAGTGACCCCGTGAGCCTGACCGACATCATGAGTTCGATGAAGCTCGCCACGTACCCCACCATCGCGATGGTCATCTTCGGCGTGGTCTTCGTGGCGATCGTCGCCCGGGTCATGTCCCGCAGGAACACCTACGCCCACGAATCGATGCTCCCCTTCGAGGACGGCACCGCCCACTCGAAGGCAGAAGGGAGAAACTGATCCATGTCCGCTCACAGCACCCAACAACCCGGGCAACCCGAGAACCTGCTCGACCACGAGTACGACGGCATCCGTGAGTTCGACAACCCGACGCCGGGTTGGTGGCACGCCATCTTCTTCGGCACGGTCGTCTTCGCGGCGGTGTACTACTTCTTCGTTTCCTTCTCGCCGCTCGCGTCCACTCCCCAGGGGCAGATCGAAGCGATGAAGATCAAACGTACCCAGAAGCTCTTCGGCGCGTACGGCGACCTCAAGCCGGACACCAAGACCCTCCTCGCGATGAAGGAGGACAAGCGCATGATGTCCCTGGCCGCCTCGCTGTTCGTCAAGAACTGTGCGACCTGCCACGCCGCGGACGGCGGCGGCATCAACGGGCTCAACCTCACCGACGACCTCTACAAGAACGTCACGACCATCGAGGACATCCCCAAGGTGCTCGCCGAGGGTCGCAACGCGGGCGCGATGCCCGCGTGGACCGGCCGCCTCAGCGAGAACGAGCGCGTCATCGTCTCCTCCTACGTCGCCAGCCTCCGCGGCACCAAGCCCGCGAACCCCAAGAGCCCCGACCCCGCCGAGAAGGCGATCGCGCCGTGGCCCGCCACGGCGCCCTGACCGCTGGAGCACGTCGTGAAGCCCCCAACCCGCGAAGAGAGCGACCGCCTGCGAGACCAGGGGAACCTCTCCACGCTGAACGAAGACGGTTCGCGCAAGTGGATCAAGCCCCGGCCCTCCTACGGACGCACCCACGGGGCCCGCCGCACGGTCGCCTTCCTCCTCATCGCGCTCTTCGCCTCGCTCCCGTGGTTCCGCATGGGCGGGAAGCCCGTCTTCCTTCTCGACATCGCCCACCGCGAGTTCACGATCCTCGGCACGACCTACTTCGCCACCGACACCCTGCTCCTCGCCCTCTCGATGGTGACCATCTTCGTCACCGTTTTCATCGTGACCGCGGTCCTCGGCCGCGTGTGGTGCGGATGGGCGTGCCCTCAGACCGTTTACCTCGAGTTCGTCTTCCGTCCGCTCGAACGCTTCTTCGACGGCGCACCGGGCCGCTCCGGCCAAACCATCTTCAAGAAGCTCGGCATCAGCGGCCCGGCGAAGTTCGTGACGTACCTCGTGCTGAGCTTCTGCCTCGCGAACACCTTTCTCGCCTATTTCGTCGGCACCGACAACCTCATCCACTGGATCACCCGCCCGCCGACCCAGCACCCCGTCGGCTTCACGCTCGTCGTCTTCGTCACCGGGCTCATGCTCTTTGACTTCGGCTACTTCCGCGAACAACTCTGCATCGTCGCCTGCCCCTACGGCCGCTTCCAGAGCGTGCTGCTCGACGTGAACTCCCTCATCGTCGGGTACGACGCCCGGCGCGGCGAGCCCCGCGGCCGCGCAAGCAAGGTCTCCGTCAGCCTCCCCGTCCTCGACTCCGCGCCCAAGAACGGCGACTGCGTCGACTGCGGACTCTGCGTGTCCACCTGCCCCACCGGCATCGACATCCGCAACGGCCTCCAGCTCGAGTGCGTCCACTGCGCCCAGTGCATCGACGCCTGCAACGCCGTGATGGCCAAGCTCGACCGTCGCCCCGGCCTCATCCGCTACGGAACCCAGGCCGAGTTCTCCGGGGGAAAGCGCCGTTTCTTCCGCCCGCGCCTCGTCTGGTACGGCACGATCCTCGCCGTGCTCCTCACACTC
>JBMOHX010000183.1:0-7661 GCA_049317625.1 Phycisphaerales bacterium | reverse complement strand
AGAGCGGGAAGGAGGATGCCGATCAGCAGCGCGATGATCGCGATGACGACCAGCAGCTCGATGAGTGTAAATCCCTTGTTCTTGCGGTTCATTGAGAGCTCCATTAATGCACCTTGGTCGAGCGGGCGAAAAACGGATCCCGCGAATCATGAGCTGCGAGAAGGCCCGAGCATCGGTCCGAGCGAACCGAGACGAAAATCAGACCAACAAATCGAACCCTGTTGGCGGAGCCAAAGGAAGACAGTCCCTCAGCGCGCCTTGTCAGCTTGTACGCGGGGCATCGGTCTGGGTTGCGGGCACTCGGGCAATGTTCAAGTCCGACAGATGCGCAGACGAGTTCGGTTCGGGCAGTTGTAGCGGGAAGCGCCCACGGGCTCGCGATCCTCACGAGCGGTTCCTCGCGGCACCCGTCGCCGCGTGCCCGGCCTAGGACGCGGAACCTTTGATCGGCTCATTCTTCGCGATGACATGACAAGCAACCCGCGGTTCGGCTGTCTGCGGAGTTGGCGGACAAAAAAGCAACAGGCCCCGATTGCTCGGGGCCTGTCGATTGATTCAGATCACTTCAGCGAGGGCCTGAGGATCAGTCGTACCACGGCACGATCGCCGAGAGGGCGGTCGTGGCGGTGCCGTTGGGGGTCTGGGTGCCGCTGGCGTAGGCGCGGAGGAAGTTGTTGGTCTGGAGGCCGGGAGCGGAGGTCGCGTCGCAGGTCTCAGCGAGAGGAGCGCGGCTGGCGTCGTTCTCGTTCACGAAGACGTTGTCGAACTGGGTGCGGGAGGCAGCCGGGAGGGTGGTGAAGGTGAAGGGGACGGTCTCGGGGTCAGCCCGGGTCTCGAAGTTGACGTGGTTATCGTTGTAGGAGATGTTGCCTTCCCAGCTGGTGCGGCCGCCGTGGATGGTCAGGGTGTTCGAGCCGACGCCGATTGGGGTGATGCCGCCGCCGGTGCTGCCGGTTGAGCTCACGAGAACCCAGGTGAGGGTTGCGCCCGCGCCGCTGTTGGTGTAGGCCGGACCACGGTTGCCGATGGCGGCTTCGGTGGAGAGGAAGGTGTTGCTCCACTTCGGACGGCGAGCTCCAACGGGGGGCATGTGGCCGTAGGAGAACCCGCCCGGGTCCTGTACCGTTTGACCCGCACCTCGCGCGATGTCGTTGTACAGCGCGCGGAAGGCGGGGTCCCACGCGGCGAGCTTCTTGTCGCCCGCGGCGGCCTGGGGTTCGGAGTACTGGTACTTGTCGTAGATCTTGATGTTGCCGTTCGTCTCGGCCGGGCTCACGCAGAGCTCGGGGGAGAAGAAGCCGTTGTAGATCAGGACGGAGAAGATATCGCGGGTGAGGTCCTTGGGGCCGTTCACGAGGGTCTGGTGGCCCTTGTCGATTTCGCTCGGGATCGGGTACTTATCCGAGTTGTTGCCGGCCCAGAGGATCATGCCTTGATGGATGCCACGGATCTGGGTCGAGTCCTTCAGCTGACGAGCAGAGGCGCGAGCCTTGCCGAGAGCGGGAAGGAGGATGCCGATCAGCAGCGCGATGATCGCGATGACGACCAGCAACTCGATGAGGGTGAAGCCCTTCTTGCTGCGGTTCATAAGAACTCCTGTGAGACTGATCGGGAACGCCGACGACACGCCAGCGAATCAGACCCGATCAGGTCTCGAAACGATTCGATATCGATCAGTTGTGCACCAGTCGCCCCACAGACATCGGGACGCCTCGCGAGGGCGGATGACCCGAAGCCTGTGCACCGCTGGTGCTCCCGAGCCCGCATCTCTTAACGGGGAACGCCTGAGCGTGCCCAATCGAAAAGATGCATAGAACGAGCCCCAAAACTACCGAAGCGTGGACGATCGAATCCACCGCGCCGCGGTCGTGTCGAGGCCTTCCGTGCTTTCGGCCGGTACAGTACTTTGTTCGGGTGGCTCGTCGCCGAGGCGCCTATGCGGCATGACGTGCGGAGAACCGCAGATCAGAGCGTTGTGCTTCGAAATGGATTGCACAGTCGCCCAGCCGAAACTCATCCCGATCAAATCACTGACGCTGCCAAAGAACTCGCAGGTCTACAAGATACCAGTTTTCGATACGGGTGTCAACTCAGGGGGTTTCGGGAACTTGAAAGATTGTCGGTTGGCTCGCGCACTCGGCGACCCCCGAGCGGTCGCACCGTCCAGCGGCAGCGGTCCACGGCCTACACTGCGGCGGACGTACGATTTGGAAGGTGGGGTATCCCTTGATGTCAACACCCGAGACCCTGGACCGGGTCAAGGCAGTCATTCGGCGCTGCCTCAAGCTCTCACCCGATGCGACGCTCGAAGATCGCATGCCGCTCCACGGTGGGGAGTACGAGCTCGATTCTCTCGACATCCTGCTCATCGTCACGGAACTCGAGCGCGAGTTCGGGATCAAAATCCGTGATGGGTCGCTCGATCGCGCCGCCTTCGCCGACGTGGCGACGCTGTCCGATTTCATCGAGCACCAACGGCAATGATCGACCCAATCCTCGACCGGCTTCCGCACCGCGAACCTTTCCGGTTCGTCTCCCACGTGACCCGCCTGCAGCCTGGGGAGTCCGTCGGGGGCGTCTGGTCGATCACCGGGCAGGAAGCCTTCTTCGCCGGGCACTTTCCAGAGGAACCAATCGTCCCAGGGGTGCTCATCGCCGAAGCGATGGCCCAACTCGCCGGGTTGGTCGAGGATGGAGGTCTGGACAGGGTCCCGGCGAGGCTGGCCCGTCTGGATGTGAAGTTCCTTGTCGCAGTGAGGCCGCCCGCGACGATTCAGCTCAGCGCCCGCTACCTCCGTCGGCTCGATGGCCTCTGGATGTTCTGGGCCGAGGCCGATGTCGCCGGCGTCCGGGTTGCCGAGGGATCGATTGTGCTCGCCGCCGCGAGAGAGCGTGTATGACCCTTTGGATCACGACCCTCTGCGCCGCGCTGGTATGGATAGGCCAACCCGCGTCGCAACCGAGTCCGGATCGGGCCGCGTTCGACGCCCGACTCGCGGCGGTTGACGAAGCGATGGGCAAGATCCAGGACGTTCGGGCGGAGTACAAGCAAACGCGGCGAACGCCGCTCCTCAAGAAGCCGCTGGTTTCGCGAGGGACGCTGGTAACCAAGGGGCAATCCGCCCGGTGGGAAACCAAGTCGCCCCGGGCCTCGACAATGCTCGTCGGGCCCGAGAGCGTGGAACTGCTCTTCCCCGACGACAAGCTGATCGAGATCTACCCGGCCGGGGACAAGGGAAGGGACCTCGCCGGGGCACCGCTGCCCAGGCTGGGGCTCCTGAAATCGCGGTTCGAGATCGAGCCGGGGTCGTTGAAGGACCTGGGCGCATCGGAGACCAACCCGAAGCTCCTGGCGGTGCGACTGATCCCAAAGTCCGAGGAACTCAAGGCCCACGTCAAGAGCGTGGAGGTCCTGATCGACGAGTCGGTTCCCGCGGCGACCAAGCTGATTCTGATCGACGCCGACGGCGAGCGAACGGAGGTCGACTTTTCCGGGGTGAAGCTGAACACCGGCGTGACAGACAAGGAGCTGGTGCTCGAACACCCAGTGGGCTTCAAGGTGTCTCGACCGCTCGAAGGCGGCCACGGGACCAGCCCCCCGGTGCCGGCTGCCGACGGCACCTCGGCGGAGGAATCCTCGCCGGCCCCGCGATGAATGTCGACAGAACGCGCCGCAATCGTTATCTTCATGCCCAGTGGGACCTCTGACTGTGAACTCCGGAACGCACGCGACCGCGACGATCCCCCCGGCCCCCCGTTGGGTCTTCGACTTGGTCGGAGCTCCGCTCCCGGGCGAACTGATTCGGATCGGGGATCGGGTTTGCGAGGCGGGAACGGCCGCGATCGACGACGCGACCTTCGTATGCCTGCGTCTCCCAGGGGCTGATGCGTTGAACGCCGCGGATCTGCGGCTGGCGGTCGTCGAGATGTACCGCTTGATCTTCAGCACCCTCGAAGCGGAGCGCCGCCACCCGGTGCGGGCGTGGCACGCGATCCCCTCGATCCACCAGCCCATGGGCGATGAGCTCGACCGATACCGGGTCTTCAACATCGGGAGGTTTGACGCGTTCGTCGAGCGATTCGGCGACCCGTCGTCGTTCGGAAGGACGCTGTTCGCGGCCTCGGCGGTGGGGCACGGGGGCGACGACCTGACCATCTCCGTGCTCGCGACCCGGGAGCGCGGCCGCCCGATGGAGAACCCGCTTCAGACCCCGGCCTTCGGCTACTCCCGCGCGTACGGCCCGAGGCCCCCTTGCTTCGCGCGGGCGACGCTCGCGAGGATCGCGGGCGCGCCGAAGCTACTGGTGTCCGGCACCGCGAGCATCCGCGGAGAAGACTCGACGAACCCGGGCTCGCTCGAGTCGCAGACGAACGAGACACTCGAGAACATCGGGGTGCTCGCGGCCGCCTTCGGCGAGCCGTACTCACTCTCGGGCTGCGACACCGCACGCGTGTACCTGCCTCGGCCTGAGGATTCGCCGTGGATCGCGGAGTTCCTCTCCGCAAGGCTGCCCGCGGCCGCCGAGATCGAGTGTTGCCATGCCGATGTCTGTCGCCCGGAGTTGCTGGTCGAGATCGAGGTCACGATCCTTCCGCACCGGCCATGAGCACGCCGTTTGTTTCTGAGCGACGTGCTGCCGCGCAACCGCACTCGACCGCGATCGGAGCGCTGCTGGGTCGCAGGGACGACCGGGGGCTCGCGGTCGCGGAGGTGAACCGCCAGGGCGAGACCGTGACGGTGTGGTCGCACGCGGACCTGGTGCTCGCGTCGGAGCGCTGCGCGGACGCGATGCGAACGGGGGCTGCGCCGGGCGACTCCGTGCTTGGCCTGGCGGCTCCCGGCCCAGCGCAGGTCGCTTGGTTCGTGGGGGCGATGATGGCGGGGGTTCGGTTCGTTCCGCTCTTGCCGAACGCGGCACCCGCGGAGGTGCGCGGATTGGCGGCCCGGACCCGCGCGGCGCTCGCGGTGGTTGAGCCTGGGGATCACGAGATCCACGGGCTTGCCGGGCTTCCGATGATCGACGCCGGTGCCGCGCGGGGTGGTGTGGGGCGGCAGCCGTCCGAGGGCGGCGTGTGCGGTGTTCCTCCCGGCGAGCTGGTGCTGAGTTCATCGGGCACGACTGGACGCTCGAAGCTCGCGGTCCGCACGATGGCCGCGCTCGACGCCGATGCGGAGAACGTCGTCCGCGGGACAGGGCTCACCGGTCGTGACGGCGTGCTCATCGTGACGCCCCTGACGCATTCGTACGGCGTGGATCTCATGATGGGCTGTTTGCTCAGCGGCGCCGCGATGCGGATTCTGTCCGGATTCGACAGCGCGGCCCTCGCGAAGGAGGCCGCGGGGCCGGCGACGGTGCTCCCCGCGGTGCCCGCGGTGTTGGATGCGCTCTCGCTCGTCAGGCCGGATTCCGCGTGCTCGTTGCGGCTCGTGCTCTCGGCGGGGAGTTTGCTGCCGCCCGGCGTTCGCGAGCGTTTCGAGAACGCGTGGGGCGTGCGGGTCGGGCAGCTCTACGGGGCAACCGAGCTGGGGACCGTGGCGGTGGATACGCCCGACCGCGCAGGGTTTGACGCGACGACCGTCGGCGCTCCGCTCCCGGGAGTTTCGATGCGCATCGTTGACAGGGATCAACCCGAGCGTGTGCTCGCGATCGGCGAAGAAGGTCAGCTCGCGGTGCGATCACCATCGATGCTGGCCGGGTATCTCGATGACCCCTTCGAACTCGCGGACGGCCACCTGCTCACCGGCGACCTCGCCCGCATCAGGCCCGACGGCCGCGTCACGATCACCGGGAGATTGAAGCTGCTGATCGACGTGGGCGCGTTCAAAGTCAACCCGTTAGCGGTCGAAGCCGAACTCGATCGTCACCCTGCGATCCGGGAGTGCGTGGTGGTCGGGATGCCCGTCACCGAGACCATCACAAGGCTGCGCGCAGTGTGCGTGGCGCAGCCCGGAGCACGCCCCACCGAGGCGGAGCTGCGTGCCTTTCTCCGCGAGCGCCTCTCGCCCAACAGGATCCCGCGGGTCTTCGAGTTCGTGGAACAACTCACCCGCACGCCGGCGGGCAAGGTCGTGAGGACAGGGATATGAACCGTGCGTTTCTGCTGTGCGCGGCGTCGCTGCTTTGGCTCATCGGGTGCCGGGCACCGCTTCCGACGTACCCGTCGATGGGAGACCGTGAAGTGCTCGCCGCGGTCGCGGCGCGTCAGGGCCAGGTGAGTTCGGTCAGCGCGGAGTGCGAGCTGGTGCTCACGACGGAATCAGGGAACTCCGTGCACCTCGACGCCGCGGTGGTGATCCTGCCCCCCGGTTCGGCGCGCCTGCGAGCGTGGAAGCTCGGGCACGCGGTCTTTGACGTCACCCTCGTTGATGGGAAAGTCTGGGTGCTTTCGCCGGAGGCGGGTGCACGCGGGTTCGATCCGGCGGGGATTCCCGCACGCGCGGTTGTGGACGCGGCACGTTTGCTGGGACCGGAGTTCTACGCGCAGGCCGTTCCCGGGGAGCGATCGGGCGGGACCCTCGTCGCGCGCGGGCCCGCGATGGGCAGCGACAACGTGGCGTGCGAGATCGACCTCCGGACGCTGGTCGTCCGCGCGTTCCGCGCGCAGTCAGACTCGGGGGTCCGAGCCGGTGAACTGCTGCTCAGCGACTACCGACTGGTGAACGGGATCCCCTGGCCGCACCGCGCGACGCTCGCAGGGGTTCACGGTGGCGTGGCCGCGAGGTTCCACTCGGTCGAGCTGAACGCCGAGGTCCCCGAGGACGCGTTCACCCCGCCGAGCCGCGCGAAACCGCTGGAGCCAGCGGCTCCATGAGCCAGGCACGACACCCCATCCTCGACCCCGCGCTCCGGGCGGTGCAGTGGTCCGTTCGCCACCCCAGAACCGTGATCGGCTTGGCGCTTGCCGCGGTCGCGCTCGCGTTGCTCTCGTTCTCCCGCGTGCGGGTCTCGGCTTCGCTCCACGCCATGCTCGGGGAGAGTTCCTCCGTGGGCGCGGCGATGCAGCGGATCTCGGGCCAGTACCACGCGGCGGATTCGTTGCTCCTTATGGCGGATCTGCCGCCCGGGGACCACCCCGACGGGCGCACCGAGCTGCTGCGGTTCGCGGCGAGTTTCCAGGCCGCGGCGGCAAGCGACCCGGACGCGAAGGAGGTCATCGCGTACGTGCGGTCTGGGCAGGAACCCGAGTTGGCTCGGTTCGCGCGGGAGGTGATGCTCCCCTCCGCGGCGTACTACCTCTCGGATGCCGGACTGACGGAGTTGGTGGCACGCCTTGATTGCGATGAGATCGGGCGTCAGATCGCGCGCAACGAAGCACTGGTCGCGGCCCCGGGGCCGGCGGGCTCGACCTTGAGCAGCAACGTGCTCCGCGACCCGCTGCGACTCTTCGAGTTGGTGCCGCCGAGCATGGCGGGGGCGGGCGCATCCGCCATGAGTCTGGAGCAGAGCACCAACGAACCCGAGTGGTCGCGCGATCGTCGTGCGATCCTCATCAGGGTGGGGGGGACGCGCCCACCCGGGGAACTCGCCGCGGCAAGGCGACTGGTCGATGTGGTCGAGAGGCTCGCCCGGGGAGCGAACGCGGGCGGGCTGTCGCTGCGATTCGCGGGCGCCGCGCCGGTCGCGGCCCACTCCTCCGGGGTGATCAAGGCCGATTCGATC
>JBMOHX010000182.1:0-7700 GCA_049317625.1 Phycisphaerales bacterium | reverse complement strand
GACGCGGAGCTGCGGACGCACAACTACGGGCTGATCGCCGCGGAGCTGGTCCGGCCGTCGGGAGAGGTGCACAGGATTGGGCCGGCGGTGAACGAGGTGGTGATTACCGCGGGGCCTCCATTCCGGATGCTGCAACTGGGACTGAACATCAACGGCAGGCAGGGGCCGCTGCTGACCGGAGACGGGCTGATCGTGTCGACGCCGCTGGGCTCGACGGCGTACAACCTCTCCGCGGGGGGGCCGATCGTGTCGCCGATGGTTGACGTGTGGTCGATGACTCCGATCGCCGCGTTTTCACTGTCGTTCCGGCCGATCGTGATCAGCTCGCACGGGCGACTGGAAGTGAACGTGCAGCGTGCGAACGGGGACGATGGGTGCCCGGGCACGACGATCGTGATCGACGGGCAGGTTCAGAAGCGGGTGGGCACGGGTGATCGCCTGGTGCTGACCCGGCACGACCGCGAGATACGATTCGTGAGCAACGCGTCCGCCGATTACTGGTCCCGACTCATCAGTAAGCTCGGGTGGGCCGCCCCGCCGCGGGTCCGTCATTCTTGAAACGACGTCTCATCGGAAAGAACCCAACTATGCAAATGCCGCTTACCCGTCGCGATGTGATTGTGTCCGCTCTTGCCGCGGGAGCGGCGCTGGCCGCGCGGGGAGCGGCGGGCGTGCAGCCGGAACCGGCGAAGCCCGTGGCAACGACGAAAGCGCCGTTGTTCACGATCTCGCTCGCGGAGTGGAGCCTGCACAAAGCGATTTTCGCCGGCGAGATGACGAACATGGACTTCCCGCGGAAGGCGAAGGAGGAGTTCGGGATCGACGCGGTGGAGTACGTGAACCAGTTCTTCAAGGACCGCGCGAAGGACGCGAAGTACCTGAAGGAGTTGGACACGCGGTGCAAGGACCTCGGTGTGACCAGCGTGCTCATCATGTGCGACGGCGAGGGCGCGCTGGGCGACGCGGACGAGAAGAAGCGGACGCAGGCGGTCGAGAACCACTACAAGTGGGCGGACGCGGCCAAAGCGCTGGGGTGTCACAGCATCCGCGTGAACGCGCAGAGCTCGGGGACGTGGGACGAGCAGCGGGACCGCGCGGCCGATGGGCTGCGGAAGCTGACCGAGTATGGCGCGAAGCTGGAACTGAACGTGATCGTCGAGAACCACGGCGGGCTGTCGTCCAACGGCGAGTGGCTGGCGGCAACGATCAAAAAGGTTGATCATCCGCGCTGCGGCACGCTGCCGGACTTCGGGAACTTCGCGCTCGGCAAGGACGAGAAGGGCGAGGAGAAGTGGTACGACCGGTACAAGGGCGTCGAGGAGATGATGCCCTTCGCGAAAGCGGTCTCGGCGAAGTCGCACGAGTTTGATGACAAGGGTGAAGAGACCAAGACCGACTACACGCGGATGATGAAGATCGTGGTGGCGGCGGGGTACAAGGGGCGCGTCGGCGTTGAGTACGAGGGCGGGAAGCACTCGGAGACGGACGGCGTGAAGCTGACGAAGGCGTTGTTGGAGCGGGTACGGGAAAAGATGATGGCGGGGTGAGGGTAGAGAAGAGAAGAGAAGAGAAGAGAAGACCAAGGGCGGGACGCCCTTGATGACTCTTTGGCGAGGGCGCCAAAGCCACGAGAATGCACAAGGCCCGCTTTCACGGGCCTTGTGCTTGTATCTCTGGAGTTGAATCCGCGGATCAGCAGCCGCTGATGTCCCAGATGCCGAAGAAGACGATCACGTCGTCGCCGTCGACGCCGGAGGAGGCATCGACGTCGGCGCAGTTGCGGCCCGCGTCCCAGTCGGCGAAGAACGCGATCACGTCGTCGCCGTCAACGCCGCCGCTGCGGTCGTAGTCGGCGGCGCAGGTCCAGCGGGGCGAGGCCGGGCCGGCGAAGTCGATCCACATGAAGTAGAAGCCGGCGTCGCGGAGGGGGTAGGACTCGTTGAAGGTGTTGGTGCCCGGGACGGCCTCACGAGACTGCACGACGAAGACGCCGCGGGTGGCGTTGTACTCGTAGCTGTAGAACGCGCGGTCGGGGAGGGTGGCGTCGCCGGGGAGCGAGCCGCAGGAGGTCACGATCAGGGCGCCGGTCTGCTTGGTGCCGCCGGGGATGGCGATCTCGTAGACGCCGGCGGAGGGGTGGGTGATGGTGAAGTCACCGGCGCTGTGGGCGAGGGTGCCGTTGGGGTTCACCTGGCCGCCGACGAGGTTGCAGGAATTGTACGGAACGTAGACGAAGGCGAAGCGAGCGTCGCCGCCGCCGGGGGCGAAGACGTTGCCAGCCTGGTTGAGGTCGGAGTCGTAGCGCTGCGCGAGGTCCCAGCCGCCGTTGGCGGGGAGCACACCCATGAGGTTGCTCTCGTTGGTGTCGTTGCAGTTCTGGGCGAGGAGCATGCCGAGCTCGGGAGAGCCGTTGGGGATGGTCACGTGGTGGCGGGCGTCGAAGGCGTCCAGCAGGGTCACGGTGTTGGCCGCGACCAGGCCGGGGGAGGCGCAGTCGTAGCTGGTGCCGGCGTAGTTGCGGGTGCGCCAGGCGGCGTTGGTCGTGGAGTCGTCGTAGAAGCCGCCGATCCAGCCCTGGGCGTAGGGGAAGTACGCGGCGGAGAAGTCGATGACGGCCTCGTCCTGCTCGCCCGGGCGGTCGCCGACGACGTAGCAGGAGGCGTAGAGGCCGGTGCCGCGGAGCTCTCCGGTGATGGGGTTGTAGCCGCGGCCGGTGGAGTCACCGCCGTCGTCGGTGACGTGGGCGTGGGCGTAGAACGTGCCCATGGGGGTGACGCGGTCGAAGCGGTCGAAGTTGCGGTTGTCGCGGCCGTTGGCGGCGGGGGTCACCATCATCACGCCGACGGCGGGGTTGGTACCCCACGCCCAGTTGGCGGGAGCGAGCTGCAGGCCGCCGGTGAGGCGGATGCGGCCCCAGTTCTCGCTGTCGGGCCACTGGGAGGCGGGCAGCGGGAGCGCGGCGGGGAGGGGGTTCGAGGCGATGGAGGCGTCGGTTTCACGGAAGGCGTCGTAGCCGGCGAAGGTGGGGTACGCGCGGGGGTCGGAGGGGTTGGCCACGCCGATGGTGCAGTCGATGTCACCCTCGTTGGTGTTGCCGGCGGTCCAGGCGTAGGGGCCGGAGTAGATGAAGGTGTGGACGAGGGCGTTGGAGCCGAAGCGGCCGTTGACGGTGTTGCCCGGGAGCTGGAGGCCCCAGGTCGAAGCGCTGAGGGTGATGGGGAACATGCCCGGGCCCTGGGTGGGGTTGCCGAAGATGTCGGTGCCGGGGGGGACGATGGGGGTCGGGGCCTGGGCGCAAGCGAGGCCGGCGAAGGCCGCCAGAACAGCGGCGGAACAGAACGAACGAATCATGGTGATCCCTTTCTCTCGAACGAGGATGCGATTCAATCGGAACGGAGGGCCGGGCGTGCTCCTTCGCACGCCGCCCGCCGCTCGAAGAGCGCAACTCTAGGTTCTTCGAAGAAAGGTTATATCAACACGAAGATAAGAATGTGCCAATACTGCGCGGTCATCGGCCGGTGGGGTTGTTAACCCAGCCCCAGCGGCGAACTTGGCGGCCGTCCCACTGGTAGAAATACCTGTCAGTGGTCGGGCCCTTCACGTACAGGTCGTTGGCGATGAAATCGCCGTCTTCCAACTGCTCCAGCGGGCCCGCGGCGGGCTGCCAAAGGCTCGCGCTGCCGTCAAGGTACGAGGCGTGGCCGCCCTTGGCGTGCCGCTGGGTGATCTGGTCCATGTTGCCCCAGAGCCCGTCGGGGATCGGGGCGTTGTACCAGTAGGTGTTCTCTTCAACAATGATGGGAAGGCCGCGGAGAAGGGTGAGCCTATCGGCGTCGGCGGTGCCGACCTGGATGCGGGCGGGGCGGTTGGTGTTGGGGGGCATCGAGTAGACCTGGGTCTGGCAACTGAGCTTGGCACCCGCGGCGACCGCGACCATGGTGTAGTCAAAGTCGAGGTCGGTGCCCGTGTTGAACATGTTGTTCCCGTCACCGCCGTTGGTGGACCGGCGTTTGTTCGACGGGCACTCGCCGATCTTGTCCACCTTCTCAACATACTGGAACAGGTACCCGGGGTCGCCGCCGTTGTAGTCGGGGAGGCGGGCCCACTGGGTGGGAGGCCAGATCACTTCTTTGTGGTCCTGGGCGTAGAGCGTCAACGCGAGGCCCATCTGCTTCGCACCGGAGAAGCAGACGACCTGCCTGCCGGTCTCGCGGGCTTTACCCAGCGCGGGCAGGAGGATTCCGATGAGCAGCGCAATCACCGCGATGACCACGAGCAACTCGATGAGGGTGAACGCGCCCGCGAGCTTCGGGGCGTAGCTCGGGCGGCGGGCGTGTGCGGTCGCGGTGGTGCTCATCGACGCGGTGCTCCTTTGGAAAGACTGTCTCGCCGCGGAACGTAGCAGGTTGCGGCGTCGAGGGGTGAAGAAAGGGGGCAACCAGAGCCCGTGTTCACACAGACTTCGAATAAGTTTGTCTTTGCAAGCGTCACTTCTGCCGGGGAGTACTGCCGGACGCCGCCGTGCGGCACCTCGCCTAGGCTCTGATCGCTCGCGACCCGGTCAGGTTCTTGCGGGGGGGCATCGGAAGCGAGACAGGAGGCCGCATGGCAACTCTCAACGATCGCGCCCACCCGGCTCAGCAGGCGAACCACACCGCTCGGACCGTTCGGGCACCCCGCGGCAGCGTGCTGACGTGCAAGACATGGCAGGCCGAGGCCGCGATGCGGATGCTGATGAACAATCTTGATCCGGAGGTCGCCGAGCGGCCGGCGGAACTCATCGTGTACGGTGGAAGGGGCAAAGCGGCCCGCGACTGGCACGCCTTCGACGCGATCGTCGCGACCCTCAAATCGCTCGGGACGGACGAGACGCTGCTCGTGCAATCCGGCAAACCAGTTGGCGTGGTTAAGACGCACGCCGATGCCCCGCGTGTCCTCATCGCGAACTCGAACCTGGTCCCCCACTGGGCGACGCAGAAGCACTTCGACGAGCTGGCCGCGAAGGGGCTCATGATGTACGGCCAGATGACAGCCGGGTCGTGGATCTACATCGGCACGCAGGGCATTCTTCAAGGGACGTACGAGACGTTCGCGGAGCTGGGGCGCAAGGAGTTCGAGGGGGATCTGGCGGGCCGGTTGTGCGTGACGGGGGGGTGCGGCGGCATGGGCGGCGCGCAGCCGTTGGCGATCACAATGGCGAAGGGCACGGCGCTGATCGCCGACGTGGCGTTCGACCGACTCGAGCGCCGCAAGAACGACCGGTACCTCGACCATGTGTTCACGAGCCTGGACGACGGCATCGACGCGGCGGTGGACGCGGCGCAGGGTCGGCGGGCGGAGTCGTTCGGGGTCCAGTGCAACGCGGTGGAGTTGCTGGAGCGGCTGATCGAACGGGACATCACGCCCGATGCACTGACGGACCAGACCAGCGCCCACGACCCGCTGAACGGCTACGTGCCTGTCGAGATGACCGTCGAAGAGGCGGACGTGTACCGGCTGAACTCACCTGGCCACTACGTCGAGCTGAGCCTGGCGTCGATGAAGCGGCACGTCGCCGCGATGGTGACGCTGATGAACCGCGGGGCGATCACGTTCGACTACGGGAACAACATCAGACAGCGGGCGCTCGACCAAGGGCTCAAGGAGGCCTTCGACTTCCCGGGGTTCGTTCCCGCGTACATCCGTCCGCAGTTCTGCGTGGGTCGCGGGCCGTTCCGCTGGGCGGCGCTCTCGGGGGACCCGCGCGACATCTACGTCACCGACCACGAGATCCTCAAGCTCTTCCCGCGCCACGAGAGCGACTACTCCGAGCGGCTGCACAGTTGGATCCTGGGGTGTCACGCGAACCCGGAGGCGCTGCGCGCCGGCCGGTTCGACGAGTGCAAGCCCCGCTTCGGGTTCCAGGGACTGCCGGCCCGCATCTGTTGGCTGGGGCTGGGCCAGCGGGACAAGGCCGGGCTGCTGTTCAACCGGCTCGTCGCGGAAGAGCGCGTCGCGGCACCGATCGTGATCGGGCGGGACCACCTCGATTGCGGCAGCGTGGCCAGCCCCAACCGCGAGACCGAGGGGATGAAGGACGGCACCGACGCCGTGAGCGACTGGGCGATTCTCAACGCGATGGTGAACATCGCCGGCGGCGCTTCATGGGTTTCGTTCCATCACGGCGGCGGCGTGGGGATCGGCTTCAGCCAGCACGCGGGGCAGGTGATTGTGGCGGACGGCACACCCGAAGCCGCGCGACGCCTCGAGCGCGTGCTGACCAACGACCCGATGATGGGCGTGATCCGGCACGCCGATGCGGGGTATCCGGAGGCCCGGAACTGCGCCGACGCGCTCAACGTGCCGGTGCCGATGCGGGCTTGGTAAAGGGGGCGGGATGCGCATCGGCGTCATCGGCAGCGGGACGGCGGGACCGGCCGCGGCGGGGCTGCTCGCGCGAGCCGGGCACGAGGTGCACCTGTTCGAGCGAGCCCGTCCGATGACCGCGGTTGGTGCCGGGCTGCTCCTGCAACCGACGGGGCTGGCGGTGCTCGAGCGGATGGGGCTGCTGTGCAAGGCGCTGGAGCGCGGCTCGAGCATCCGAGGGCTCTACGGGGACACTCGCGAGGGCAAGCCGGTATTGGAACTCGAGTACGAGTGGCTGTACCACGGGTGCGCCGCGCTGGGCGTGCACCGCGCGATGCTGTTGGAGCTGCTGCTCGCCCACGCCCGCGCCGAGGGAGTGGTGTTGCACGAGGGCAAGGAGGCAGTCGCACTCGGGGATCCGGCGCGGCCGCGCGTCGAGTTCCGCTGCGGCGACTCGTTCGAGTGCGACCTTTGCGTCATCGCGGCGGGCGCGAGATCCTTGCTGAGAAGGCACCCCGCCTTCGGCGCAACGGAAACCGAGTACCCATGGGGCGCACTCTGGGTGATCACCCCCGACCCGGAGCTTCGATACGGGGAGACGCTTCGGCAGATCTACGAGAACGCGCAGGGGATGGTCGGGTTTCTGCCCTCGGGGAGCGTCTCGATCCACGGTCCACGGACGCCGACGGTCAGTCTGTTCTGGAGCGAGCGGGTGAGGGACCTCCCGGCGGTGCGAGGTGTGCCTCTTGATCGCTGGAAGGCGCGGGTGCGGTCGTTCTCTCCGCTCGCCGCGCCGATCCTCGACCGCATCGGCTCATGGAGCGAGGTGGCGAGCGCGGTGTACCTCAGCGTCTCGCTGCGGCGGTGCTGGGCGGGCCGGGTGGTGGTCATCGGCGACGCGGCGCACGCGATGAGCCCGCAGTTGGGGCAGGGGGCGAACCTCGCGCTCATGGACGCGGCCGCGCTCGCCGACTACTTGGCCGCCGAACCGCGGGTGGAGAATGCGCTGCGCGGGTACGAGTCGGCGCGACGGGCCCACACGCGGTTCTACCAATGGGCCTCGGGGATGCTGACGCCGCTGTTCCAGGGCGATCGGGAGTCCATCGGCCCGGTGCGGGACGCGCTGATGCACCCGGTTTCGCGGGTCCCGTGGTTCCGGCGCCAGTTCCTGGATTCGCTGGCGGGCGTGAAGACGGGGATCTGGGGGGCGATGAAGGTGCCGCGGATCGCGGGCGACTCGTTGCCGAGTTGACGGGCGTTCAGATACCCTTTGCGGTATGTCCACCGCCGCGAAGCAGCGCATCACGGAACTCCGCGAACTCCTCCACCACGCCAACCGCGCGTACTACACCGAT
>JBMOHX010000181.1:0-7746 GCA_049317625.1 Phycisphaerales bacterium | reverse complement strand
GCGGCGATCACGCTCTCCAACGGGCTCGTCAGCCGCACAATCCGCGTCACGCCCAACGCCGCGACCGTCGCGCTCGACAACCAGATGACCGGGCAGTCAGAGCTGCGCAGCGTGCGCCCCGAAGCATCGGTCACTCTGAACGGCCGCGCGTTTGATGTCGGTGGACTCAGCGGGCAACCCGTCCACAACTTCATCCTGCCCGAGTGGCTCGGTTCGCTGAAGGCAGTGCCCGGCGCGTTCACGTTCAACTCGCACGTCGTCGCGCCGATCAAGCCGCGGTTCGAGTGGAACCCGCGCACGGAGTGGCTCAGCGCACCCGCGGCCTGGCCGCCGCCCGGGTTGGAGCTCACGCTGAACTTCGCGGCACCGCCGGAGGTAGCGAGCGGTGTCGCTGTCGCCGTGCACTACGAGATCTACGACGGGATCCCGCTGATGTGCAAGTGGATCACCGTGACGAACTCCGGCGACGCGCCCGTCACGATCAACTCGTTCAAGTCTGAGATCCTCGCCACGATTGAACCGGCGTCGCTCGTCGAAGGGCCCGCGGAGGGCTTCCTGCCGTTCCCGCGATCGATCCACGTGGAGACCGACTACTCCTTCGGAGGCTCGATGGAGTCCGGGGTCACCGGGCCGGGCTTCGAGTGGAAGGCCGATCCGCTGTACGAGACGCAGGTGCACTACCTCCGGAAGACTCCGTGCCTTCTGGAGTCCTCGCCGCGCAACGGCCCGGGCGCGGTGCTCGCTCCCGGCGCGACGTTCGAATCGCACCGCACCTTCGAACTGCTTCACGACTCGACCGATCGCGAACGGCGCGGGCTCGCGCAGCGGCGCATGTACCGCACGATCGCGCCGTGGGTGCAGGAGAACCCGCTCATCTTCCACGCGGCGTCCTCCAAGCCCGAGTTGGTTCGCGCCGCCGTTGATCAGGCCTCCGCCGCGGGGTTCGAGCTCATCATCATGACCTTCGGCAGCGGCTTCGACATCGAGAACGCGACCCCGGAGTACGCCGCGGCGATCAAAGACCTCGCCGACTACGCCCACTCGAAGGGGGTCGCGCTCGGCGGGTACTCGCTGCTCGCGAGCCGCTCGATCGATGCGGCCAACGACGTCGTGAATCCCGCGACGGGCAAGCCCGGCGGCTTCGCGATCTTCGGCAACTCCCCGTGCCTCGAGTCTGCGTGGGGGCGTTCGTACTTCGACAAGCTCCACACGTTCATCGAGGCGACGGGGCTCGATGTGCTCGAGCACGACGGCAACTACCCCGGCGACACCTGCGGTTCGACAACCCACCCCGGTCACTCGGGCCTCGCGGACTCTCAGTGGCGTCAGTGGCGCAAGATCTCCGACTTCTACAAGTGGTGCCGCGCTCGCGGCGTGTACCTCAACGTCCCGGACTGGTACTACCTCAGCGGCTCGAACAAGTCCGCGATGGGCTACCGCGAGACCAACTGGTCGCTCCCGCGCGAGTATCAGGAGATCATCGAGCGTCAGAACATCTACGACGGCACGTGGTCGAAGACGCCGAGCATGGGCTGGATGTTCGTGCCGCTGATGGAGTACCAGGGCGGTGGTGCCGCTGCCACGATCGAACCCCTCGATGCGCACCGCGATCACTACGAGCGCCGGCTCCACAACCTTCTCGGTGCCGGCGTGCAGGCCTGCTACCGCGGCCCTCGGCTCTTCGACACCGACGCGACCCGCGAGATGCTCACGAGGCGCGTCGGATGGTACAAGCAGAACCGCGCGATCCTCGAGTCGGACATCGTCCACGGCCCACGCCCCGGTGCCGCGCCGGTTGACTGGATCCTCCACGTCAACCCGCGTCTCGAAACCGCCGGGATGCTCGTGGTTCACAACACACTCGGCACCGCCGACGCGAGAGCCATTCACGTCAACCTGTACTACACGGGGCTGACGGGAAACGCGGTCGCCATCGCTGAAGACGGCACGCGATCACCGATCTCGATCGACGCCCGCGGCAACTCTTCCATCCCGATCACCGTTCCCGCCCGCGGCACCGCGTACGTCATGCTCCGTCAGCGCTAGCACCCACCTCATCCGCATCGAGGTACCGAGCCCGCTCAGCCCCAGTAGGCAACGCGCAGCCGCCGCGGCCTCGCATGAACCGGTGGCGGTTCCGCGCGAACACCGCGTACGCCCAATCCCGCAATCCTCGCGGCACGCACAGCCCCACCACCGCGACCGACCACGGGAACCCCAATCGCCTCGCGATCGCGATGACAGCGGATGAACGCAGGGTTACACGAGCACCTTCGATCAAGATGATCGACCCGGGCAACTCGCCTCTCCACCCCGCGGCATCAAGCAGCCGCTGTCCCGCGCGAGACCGCACGGCTGCGAACCGAAAGCGGTCGCGAACGTCGCGACGGGCGATCCACGCGGTAGCCGCGCTGCACATGGCGCAGGTGCCATCGAAGAGGACGATCGATCTAGCGTTTGGGGTGGCTGAGGTCATCGCGTTGTTTGATGGTAGTGATTCCGGAAGCGCGATCGTCAATGCCCCACAGCTACCCCGGGCGGATCCACCTGTTTGCGGGGGTGTAAATGGCGCATCGTGGCGTCAAACGGCGCGCCGACACGCGGCCCCAAACATTAGAGGGTGTAACCTCTGTTAGGCTCAAGCCGGTCATCCGACCGGTCGAAGTCCTCATCCGAGGCGGACCCATCAATGCCCAAAGCGGACCTTCCCCCGAATGAGATCGAACGGCTCGCCGCGCTGCATTCCTGCGGCGTGCTCGATACCGCGCCCGAAGACAAGTTCGACGATCTCACAGGCCTCGCGAAGGAGCTCTGCGACGTCCCGATCGCGCTGATCAGCCTCGTGGACCGCACCCGCCAATGGTTCAAATCGTGCGTCGGGCTCGCCGTCTGCGAGACCCCTCGGGACCAAGCCTTCTGCGCCCACGCGCTCCTCGGCCCAGGCCCCTTGATCATCGAGGACGCCTGCAATGACCCGCGCACGTCGGACAACCCGCTCGTCACGGGGGAACCCGGGATCCGGTTCTACGCCGGCGTGCCCCTCGTCACCTCAGACGGGTACACCCTCGGCACGCTCTGTGTGATCGACACGAAGCCCCGCGGCATCTCGGCGCGGCAGATCAAGTCGCTCATCCAACTCGCGCGCCAGGCTACGGCGCAGCTCGAACTGCGCCGCGCGCTCCGGGAGCTCACCGCGAGCCGCGAGAAGGCGGATGTAGAGCAGCGCCGTTACCGGCTTCTGGTCGAGAGCGCAGAAGTCATCGTTTGGGAGTTCGATGCGGAGGCGGATGCCTTCACCTACGTGTCGCCGTCGGCCGCGCGTCTCGGGTACCCGGTGGAGGACTGGCTCAAGCCGGGGTTCTGGCATGCTCACCTTCACCCGGACGATCGGGACGAGGCGGCGAAGTTCTGCCTGGAGCAGGTGAAGCAGGGTGCCGCACACCGGTTCCAGTACCGCATGATCGCCGCCGACGGTCGCGAGGTGTGGATCGACGACCACGTTTCGCCGCCGGTGGTCGAAGGCTCTCGCCAGCTGCTGCGAGGAGTTCTCGCGGACATCACGGAGCGCCGGCGATCCGAAGATGAGCTGAGGCAGGCCAATCAGCGGCTCACCTCGACCTTCGCGGCCCTCGCCGAGGGCGTGGTCGTACAGAACAAGTCGGGCGAGATCGTCACCTGCAACGCGGCGGCGGAGCGCATCCTCGGTCTCACGTTCGATCAGATGTCAGGCCGCCGGTCGACCGACCCGCGCTGGCGTGCCACGCGCGAGGACGGCACGGCACTCCCCGGCTCCGAACACCCCGCGATGCGAACGCTGCGGTCGGGCATCCCGATCCGCGGATCGGTGATGGGCATCTGCACTCCAGACGGCGAGCGCCGCTACATCTCGATCAGCACCGAGCCGGTTCGGGACACCAAAGGCGAGGTCTCCAGCGTCGTCGCCAGCTTCGCGGACATCACGCGGGTGCGTGAGCAAGAGCAGCGTATGCGGCTGGTGGTGGACGGCGCGGGCCTAGGCACGTGGGACTGGCACGTCCCGTCCGGGACTGTGGTGTTCAACGAGCGCTGGTCGAGCATGCTCGGTTACGCCCCGGGCGAGTGCGAGCCATGTCTCGCCACGTGGGAACGGCTTCTGAATCCCGAAGATCGTCCGCGGGTCGAAGCAATCCTTCGCGAGCACCTCGAAGGCCGCGCCGAGTCCTACCAGAGCGAGCACCGGCTGCTCGCCAAGGACGGTTCGTGGAAGTGGATCCTCGACGTCGGAAGGGTGCTCGAGCGCGATCACATGGGCAAACCCGTGCGCGCGGTCGGCATCCACGTTGATGTGACCGAGGCGAAGGAACTCGAGCTCGAACTGACTCGGGCCAAAGCCGCGGCCGAAGCGGCCAGCCGCTCAAAGAGCGAGTTCCTGGCCAACATGAGCCACGAGATCCGCACCCCCATGACAGCGATCCTCGGCTACGCCGACCTGCTGCTTGACGACGGCGACCTCTCAAGGGCTCCGGAACGGCGGGTCGAGGCGATCGGCACGATCCGCCGCAACGGCGAGCACCTGCTCTCGATCATCAACGACATCCTGGACCTCTCGAAGATCGAGGCCGGCTGTATGAGCGTCGAGAGTCTCGACGCGAGCCCCGCGTCGCTGCTCCGGGAAGTGCTCTCGCTCATGTCCGTGCGTGCCGAATCCAAGGGCATCGCCCTCTCCTGGTCGTGCGCGACTCCGGTGCCCGCCAACATCCGGACCGACCCCCTCCGACTCCGCCAGATTCTCGTGAACCTCATCGGCAACGCGATCAAGTTCACCGAAGTTGGCTGGGTGCGCGTAGAGGTCTCGGCGAGTCAGGATGCATCGCTCATGACCTTCGCGGTCCGCGACAGCGGCGTGGGCATCTCACCAGACCACTTGTCGAACCTCTTCAAGGCGTTCGGGCAGGCGGATACCAGCACCACGCGACGGTTCGGCGGTACAGGGCTGGGCCTGAGCATCAGCAAGAGGCTCTCGGAAATGCTCGGAGGTGATATCCGGGTCACCAGCACGCCCGGGGCCGGGAGTTGCTTCGAAGTGTCGATCGCCACCCGCGCCGGCCGCGAGGCCCCGACGCTGGACCCCGCGACGTTCGCGGAGCACCTGCGAATCAAGGGCCCGGCGGGCGGCCCCTCGCTCGCGTCTCCTCTGGGCACGAACCTGAACGGCGTTCGCGTGCTGCTGGCGGAAGACGGCCCCGACAACGTTCGGCTCTTCGCGTTCTATCTCCGCAAGGCGGGTGCGATCGTGACCATCGCGCCCAACGGACTCGAAGCCGTGCGAACACTCTGCGAGCGCCACGACCACAACGCACCGTTGCACGCAGAACCGCCCGTCGATGTGCTGATCTCCGACATGCAGATGCCCGAGATGGACGGGTACGAGGCGGTCGCGTTGCTCCGGTCGAAGGGCTGCACCCTGCCGATCGTCGCCCTCACCGCCCACGCGATGAGCACCGACGCGGATCGGTGCCACCAAGCCGGCTGCGACGTCTACGGCAGCAAGCCGATCGACGCCGCGAGGCTCGTCGCCCTCTGCCGAGAGGCCATGACGCTACGTGCGCGCGGGTCGGGTCAGCCGCAACCCCGTTAGCCTCTCCGAAAACCCCATCGACTTGGTCTGGACCAGGCCCGCGCCGGACGCCGCGGCGACCACGTGCTCGTGGGCGAAGTCCTTCCTCGCCTTGGGCCACAGCACCCACACCGCTCCCTTGGGGGAGAGCAAGTCGCGGACCTTCGTGAGGCGTTCCAACTGATCGGGCTCTTCGGCGAACAGCAGCACGAGATCGCACCCCGCGACGAGTCGCTTTCCCACCGCGGTGCCCGTCGCCTCCGCGATCTCACCGAGAGCGTCTTCCTCCGCGCCGCCGAGGGCGACGACCTTCATCCCCGCACGCACACCGAGTTTTTGAACCCGTGTCCGCGGGCTCTTGATCGCGGCGAACCACTTCGCGGCATCGGCTCCGAGCAGGATCGCGACCCTCTCTCTTCCCGCCATGAACTCGAGTCGCCCCCCTACCGCCTTGAGCGTTGCGAGCTCCGAGAGCGCGAACGTGCGTCTGACAGGCGCGCGGCAGATGATCCCGCTCGACTCGAGGAGGACCTTGCACTCCCACTGCTCACCGTCGATCTCGACAGTCGTCACGAGCTCCTTGCCCATCGCCTTCGCTCCCCGGGCGGTATCATGCCGCCATGCGCCCATCATGCTACCCGCTCGCCCTCGCCCTGATCGCTTCCCTTCTCCTCGGGGCCCCTTCCGCGCTCGCGCAGCAAACATCACCCGCTCCCTCGCCCCGCGCGGCGATGATCGCGGGCGTGCCCGCTCTCGCCTCCGCCGGCAACCCCGGCCCGCTCGCGGCGTTCGGTGAACGCGCCTTCGTCATCGCGGTCGGAAAGGACGACAAGTCCTCGGTACTGCCCGTCGCGGTCGGTGCCACCTGGGACAAGGGTCGTGTCGTCGCGCTCGGCCACGGCGGGATGATCAGCGACCGCGCGCTCGAACACGCGGGGACCCGCGCGTTTGTTCACTCCGCGACGGTCTGGCTCGGCGGCTCGCCGAAGGCCTCTGTGGGCGTGTTCAAGAACGAGGCGATGGTGAAACTCCTGAACGAGGCCGGTCTCAGCGCGACGCCCCTCAACGGCAAGTGGCACGAGTCGCTCGCGGGGTTCGCCGCGGTCGTCGTCGATAGCCACTCCATCGGCCCCGCCGAGCGTGCGGCGCTCGCCGAGTACATCACGCGCGGCGGAGGGCTGCTCACCGCGGGGCTCGGCTGGGGCTGGCTCCAGCTCAACCCGGGCAAGACCATTCAGGACCACCCCGGAAATCTGCTGCTTGTCGACGCCGGCATCGCATGGTGCGACGGCACACTCGACCCCACCGGCAACGGTGAGTTCCTCATCGGCGAAGTCGCTCCCGCTTTGCACGCCGCATCCGCGATGAACGAACTCGAAACCGCGGCTCGCGACCGCGCCGAGCTCTCCGCTCAGGCCTCCAAGACCCTGATCTCCGCGCTCCGGGTGCTGCCCCCGCAGCACCCGCTCACGCTCCGCGCTGCCGCGCTGCTCGAAACCGGTGGCGACCAGCTCGCGCCCTCGCAGGGCAAACCGCTCAAGGCCAAGGACGGGGTCGCACGCGTTCTCCTCTCGATGCAGGTTGAACTGGAGAAACGCACGCCTCCCGAGAAGGTCAAGCCCCACCCCGGCGCGGCTTCCTTCCCGGGCGGCGTCCCGGCCGACGCGCGCCGAGTGACCAAAGAACTCGAGCTCGACCTCTCGATCCCCCAGTGGCACAGCACGGGTCTCTACGCCGCGCCGGGCGAGGTGATCACCGTCACCGTCGCGGACCCACGCGGCGCGAGCGTGCGCATAGGCTGCCACACCGACCACCTCTGGCACCACGACAGGTGGTCACGCGTGCCGGACATCTCACGCGAGTGGCGGCTCACGAAAGGCGAGACACGCGTCGCCAGCGCATTCGGCGGTTTGGTGTACATCGATGTTCCCGACAACCGCGAGGGTACCGCGAGGTTCACCATCGCGGGCGCGGTGGAGTCGCCCCGGTATGTGCTCGGCGTGACGACAGCGGACGAGTGGAGATCTTCCCGCGAAGCGCCGGGCCCATGGGGAGAGATCGAATCGCGCAGCGTCATCATCAGTGTCCCATCGTCGGCGCTCCGCACGCTCGAAAGCCCGGATCGCCTCATCGAGTTCTGGGATCAGATC
>JBMOHX010000180.1:0-7792 GCA_049317625.1 Phycisphaerales bacterium | reverse complement strand
CCGAGACCGATCCCGCGATCATCGCCTTTCTCGCGAACAGGGATGCGCCCTGCCCTGGGTGCGGGTACAACCTTCGCGGGCTCACCGCGCCAGTGTGCCCGGAGTGCAAACGCCCGGTCACACTTCAACTTGCCTCGGACCCGATGGCGAAGCTCCGACGGCCGCTGGTGGCGGCGCTGCTGCTCCTCGCGGCGATGAGCCTTCTCTTCGCCATCATCGGCTTGTACTCCGTGTTCCGCCTGCGCGCAGCCGGAATGCCATATTACTCGTACACAATGATCGTGCTGAATGTGGTCTACTTGGGCGTCGGCGGGTTTGCCGCGCACACCGGCGTGCTCGCGCTCGGGCTCGTCAGAACTCGCACGCCGACAACGTCGGTGATCGCGCGCCGCTTCGTTTACGCGACGATCGTTTGGACTTCGCTCACGCTGCTGCAGTGGATCGGATCGTTCATCTTGTTCTGACCACCGATCAGCACCCCGCGTCCCAGTCCGTGAAGAACGCGATCACGTCGTCGGAGTCGGTGCCGCCGTCCCCGTTGTAGTCCAGGTCGTTCTGGTCCCAGCGCCGGAAGAACTCGATGATGTCGTCGCCGTCGACGCCACCCGAGCCGTCCACGTCGGGCGGGCAGATCGGGCTCCCATCCAGCAACACGGCGACTTCTCGCAGCCCCAACTCGGTGTACCCCGCGTTCGTGAAGTGCGCCGTGTCGTTGGGAAGGTGGTACCAGTTGTTCGCGAGCAACTCCGCGTGCGACGTGAGCAACGAGAAATCCACAACGCCCGTCCGGCTGCGCTCAGCAGCCAGCGTGCTCGCGACGCCCCGGTACTGCACGTAGAGCGTTGGGTCGGTCGCGCCAACCGGGTGCGGCGGCACCAGTTGGAACCACAGATCCGACGCCGGCCACCCGTTCAGCGCCCACACCTCTTCGATGCGGCTCATCAGCGCAAAGAGGTTATCTCTGTAGGCCTCCGGCGAAGACCCCAACTGCACCGCCGCCGGGCCCACCGACGGCAACAGCTCGGTGTCATCGTTCAGCCCCGCGGCGATCCGCACCAGCACCGCCCCCGACGAGAGCGCCCGCACCCGCTGGAAGTACAACGAAAGCGCCTGATCGCTCGTTGCCAGCATCGTCGCCGCCATGTCACGGGAACTACGACCGCCGAAGCCATAGAGCGTGTTGAGACTCAAACCCGTCTGCCGCGACGTGTTCTCCAGCCGCATCCAATACGCCAGGAACGGACCGTTGATCGAGTCGAACGGGGGCGTGAACCTGAACTCGAGTCGGGAAGCGCGTGCACCCGCGGGCAGCACCAGATCCCGGTTGACCGCGACGCCCCAGGCATCGCCGCGCGTAAAGACAGTTGGCGAGCTCGCGATGTACTGGAACGTCGGCGCGGAGAGTCTCACCGACGGTGTGAAAGAACCCGATCCACTCCCCGGGAAGACGCCGTAGACGACCTCGAACCGAAGCGGCCCGCTGGTGTCCAGCAGGCTCTCCCGGTCGATGAAGATCCCGTGCGTCGCCGTGCCCTGCACACTCGTGCCAGCCGCGACGTACTGGTAGTTCATCGGGAACAGCTCGCTCTGGTTGGAGTTGAGATAGCCCTCAAGCTCCGCGGGTGCTCCCGCGTAACGGAATCCGCTCTGCGTTCCGGCACCGAACCCGAACCACGTGTGCCCGCACGTCCCGCCGCCGCCCCCGGCCTCGCCGGGCGAGAGCAGGCCGGTGGAGTAGATCGGGAACCGCGCCGAGTACGCGATCAGCAGCCCAGCCTCCCAGCCAAAGTTGTCGTAGAGCTGATTGGAGTCGCCGATACAGACGATGTCCGCCCGCCCCTGGCCGGCTCGCTGGAAGAACCCCCGCAGGTCGCCGGTGGTCTGCGCCCGCGCCGACCCGGCTGCCACGAGCGCGCCCGCCGCGCACCCGAACCAGAGAGCCCGCGACGCCAATTCTCTGTTCGTTCTCACGCACCACCTCCGTAGCAAGCCGCCCCCCTCATACGCCCCCGCTGCGTGTGGGATCCTTCGGACGAATCCGGCTTTGGCTTGCGGCCCGGCGGGGTTACTTCTTCCGCTTCTTGAACCGGTCCTTGATGCTCGGCATGAAGCTCGAACCCTTGCCCCCGAAGTTCGGCATCCCGCTCAAGCCCGGGATCATGTCTCCCATGCCCTTCCCGCCCATCTCCTTCACCGCCTTCACGCGGTCAGAGGCCGAGAACTCCGCGAACTGCCGCGTCATCCGGTTCACCGTGTCGAACTGCTTCACCAGCTGCGCCACGTCGTCGGTCGACGATCCCGAACCCTTCGCGATGCGCTTGCGACGCGAGGTGTCGATCGTCGACGGCGTCCCCCGCTCCTTCTTCGTCATCGAGTTGATCATCGCCTCGACCTTGTCGAGCTGCTTCTCCTCGATGTGCAGGTCCTTCAGCATGCTCCCGACCCCGGGGAGCAGCCCCATGATCTGCTTCAGCGGCCCCATCCTCCGCAGCGTCTTGAGCTGCCCGAGGAAGTCGTCCATCGACATCTCGCCGCGTTCCATCTTCTTCTGAAGGTCCGCGGCTTCCTTCTCACTGACCTGCTCCTGCGCCTTCTCCACCAGGGCGACGACGTCGCCCATGCCCAGGATGCGTCCCGCGATCCGCGACGGATGGAACTCCTCGAGCGCGTCCAACTTCTCGCCCACGCCGACGAACTTGATCTTCGCGCCCGTCACGTGCTTCACGCTGATCGCCGCGCCGCCGCGCGTGTCGGAATCAAACTTGGTGAGGATCACCCCGTCCACGCCGAGCTTGTCGTGGAAGGCCCGCGCGGACTTCACCGCGTCCTGCCCCGTCATCGCGTCGACCACCAGGAAGATGTGGTGCGGCTGCAGGAACCGCTTCACCTGCGCCAGCTCGCCCATCAGGTCGTCGTTGACATGCAGACGGCCGGCGGTGTCCAGGATCAGCGTGTCCACCCCGGCTTTCTTCGCGGCTTCCATCGCCCGTCTACACACGTCAACCGCGACGCCCACGGCCTTGCCGTACGCCGCGACCTTGTCCGGCTCCCCGTAGAACTCGACCTTCGCGCCCCCGGGCATCTCGTCGCGCACCTGGCGAGCAACGGTCTCGAGCTGCTCCACCGCCGCGGGACGCTGGAGGTCCGCCGCGGCGACCATCACGCTCCGGCCGCGCTTCTTGAGGTACGCCGCGAGCTTGCCGCAGGTGGTCGTCTTTCCCGAGCCCTGCAGGCCGCACATCATGACGATGGTCGGCCCCGGGCTCATCCGCATGATCGGCGATTCAACCTCGACGCCCGGCTGCGGCATCTGCGGCATCAGGCTGTCGAGCGCGCTCTGGCCGGGCTTCTCGATCGGGGCCTCGCCACCGAGGAACTCGATGAGCCGGCGGTGGACCACGCCGATCATCTCTTCGCCCGGCCTCAGACTCTCGGTCACCTTTCGGCCGACCGCGTCGTCGAGAACCGCCGCGCAGAACTGATCGACCACTTCCACGTTCACGTCGGCTTCGAGCAACGACGAACGCACGTCCGTCATCGCGTCGCGGACGTTTTTCTCGGAGATCTTGTCCGACCCCGAGAGCTTGCGGAAGAGGCCACTGAACGACTGTGTAAGGCGGTCAAACATGCTGCCCGGAGCGTAGGAGGCCCCCGGCCTACCGCGGCGGCTGCTCCAGCGGGCCGGAGGTTTGATAGACCTGCCCCGAACCGCCCGCCAGCCGCGAGGGGCGAACCGCGTAGACCTCGTGGGGGCCGGTGTCCTGCCCGACGAAAATCAGCAGCGAGTCCCCCGCGGGTAGCGAGAGCCCATCCGCCCTCACCCGCGTGGCCCCCCGGCCTTCGAAGGTCATCGTGACTCCCCCTTCGGCAGCGTCACACATGACCGCGAGATCCCTGCCCACCTGAGCGTGGGCCTTGTCCTGGTCCGTCATGCTCACCTGGCCCCGCTCGCCGGTCCGCGTGATGATCGCCGGCACCGCCAGCACCGAGGCCCCCGCGTGGTCGCGGAGCGTTTCCATCATCCGCAGGACCGCGCCGTCGCTCGCGACCACCGCCCACGCGCCTTTCACCCGCTCGCGGGAAGCCGGGTCATCCGGCCCGATCAGCAGTGTCCCGCTCGCGTCCTTGCGAACCAGGAGCTTGCGCGACGAGGAGCCACCCGCGCTCGCCAGCGGCTCCGCGTCGGGGAACAGATACCCCCTGGCGGTCATGATGTTCACCATGGTGAGAAAGCTCGCGCCCTCCGCGGTCTGTACGGCTGCGGCCGGCTCGGCACTCTTCACCGACGTTCGCACCACCAGCATCCGCGACCTCGCCCCCGCCGAGTCCGTCAGGCGGCACACCAGCACACCGTCGTCCGGCACCATGTTCAGCGATCGACTGTCAAACTCGGCCTTGCCGCCCCCGCGTTCACGGTACCGGAGGTTCAGCTCGGTCGCGCCGCCGCGGCGGTGGGCCTTCACGAGCAACTCGATGCCCTCGGTCATCTCCCCGTTTTCGGTCTGAGCTCCCACCATGATGCGCGCAGGCTGATCCTCGAGAACCACGATCGTCGGGGACGACATCGTCGCTGTCTCGGGGTTCGCGTCGGCGAGCGCCACGACCCGCGCGGCCTGGTCGGCAGAGAGGATCACCGTCCACGCCGCACCCGTCGAAACATCGATCCCCGCACCCGCCGGCACGCCCCCGAGCACCTTCGTCTCGATCGTGATCGGCGCGGGCTGGTTCGCGGTCTCAGCGGCCCGCACCTCGCCCTCACCCGCGCGAGACCCCTCCCCAGCGCACGCCGCCAGGCCAAGCGCTGCGCAACCCACTGCCAGCCCCTGCACGAAAGCCGGCCAGCGCCGACCCGCCGACAGCGCGGCGATTCTCGACCTCACCCCGACCCCGAACGCGAGCCCCGCCGCGGGCCGGAGCTTGCCGCTTCTGCTCGCGACCGCCAACAGCGCCTCCGCGTACGCGGCCCTGTCGCCGTTGATGACCGTCCGTTCATCGCACGCCTGTTCCATGAGCGACCTCACTCTCGCCGCGGCGAGCCACAGCGGGACGACCGGCCAGCACATCACGCAAACCGCCCGCAACGCGAACGCCGCCAGCGGGTCCAACCTCTCGACATGGTTCATCTCGTGCCGCAGCACCCAGGACGCCCGTTCGGCGCCCACGCTGGCCGCGAGCCCGCGCGGGAGCACGACGACGGGCCGCAGCACACCGGCGACAAGCGGCCCGAGCGAAGGGTGCTCCACAACACGCACGCCGCGCTCGGAAGCGATCAACACGCCGCGCGCGGCGATCTCGCGCCGGAGGCCGGCGATCGCAAACATCCACTGCGCAGCAAGCCCCGAGGACACCCCCGCCCACGCGAGCACCACCAGGCGTCCCCAATCTCGGCCATTGGATTGCGTGCCCGTGGCGGTCACGCCCGCATCCGCCTGCTCAACCCGTGACTCATCCGCGACCGCGTACGTCACCTCCGACCACTCGGCCGGCAACGCGGCCCTCGCGAACCCCGACGACGCGAAAGGCCCAGGCCACGCGAACGGAAGGGCGACGCGCAGCACCACGAGCACGTAGAGCGCGATGCGCCACGAGGCCGACACCCTCCGACGCAGCAGCAGGTCCGCCCCGGCAACCCCGATCAGCAGCACCATCACCGCGGCGTTGGTGCGAACGACCCACGGCACCAGATCCCGTCCCGCGTCGTCCGCGAGCGTCCAGAGTTCGCCCATCGCATCACTCCTTGTTCTTGAGCAGGTTGAGCAGATCCTCCCGCTGCTTGCGAGAGAGCCTCGCCTCCGAGACCACGAACTGCAACGCGGAAGCCGAGGCCCCTCCGAACGCGGCCTCCACGAAACGCCGCCACGCCGAGCGCCGCGCCTCCTCCGGCTCCACCAGCGCGGTGTACTCCCACACGTTGCCGACCTGCCGCGCCGAGATCAGCTTCTTCTCGACCATGCGGTCGAGCATCGTCTTGACCGTGGAGTACGCCCAGCCCCGCTCGGACTCGAGCGCCTCCGCCGCGCCGCGGGCCGTGGTCGGACCCCGCTCCCACAGCGTCTCGAGCAGGTCCCACTCCGCGTCGCTGATCGTCCACCCGGCCCGTTCGTCGCCCATCGGCAAGACCCCTTACGACACTCGTCGCTTACATACTACATGTGTCGCACACACGGGTCAAGCGCAGCCCGAAGCGCCGCTGACGGTCGGCTCGACGCCGCCGCGCGCCGCTCAGCAGCCCGCGTCCCACGACGCAAAGAACAGCACCACGTCGTCCCCGTCCACGCCCCCGTCGGCGTTCACATCCGCGGAAGCACTCGACGAATCCCACGCGAAGAAAAACGCGATCACGTCGTCACCGTCGACGCCGCCGCCGCCGTCGAAGTCAGCGGGACAGACCCACTCCGTCGCAACCGAACGGAAGCTCCTGGCTCCCCTTCCGTTCGCCGCGCCCGCAGAAATGAGCACCGAGGGCGGCACCTGCGACGCGGCCGCGGGGAAAGCGAGTGCCGCGGTTACCGAGCCGCTCGCGCCCGGCGCCAGCATCCCCGTGCTCGCGGGCTCGAAGGAAACGCCCAGACCCTCCGCGAACAGGACGAAATCCATGGCGACGGGCGATGTGTTCACAACCGTCAGCGTCACCGGCACCACCGATCCGGGCCCGCCGCGCACGCCGCTGATCGCCGCATCCATGCGAGATCCCGGGCTGCGCTGCGCGGCGTTGACCGCCGCGTCCCCGTCAGCGATCGGCCCCCACACCGCGTTCCACGGCGACTGATCGTCCGTCAGCGTGAGCACGAAAAACTGCGTCAGCAGCCGGCGCGTGGTCCGAAGCTGCTGGGCTCGGCTGAGCGTCGCCGAGCTGTCGCAACCGATGAACCCCGCATCCGTGAACCCGCAGTGAAAGCCGCCCCGGATGATCGGGAGCAGCTTGGGCGCGGCGGCGGCGTTGTACATCGCCTGCCCGTTACTGGCCACCGGCACAATGCCGTCCGACTCCCCCGCGATCAGGCTCACCGGCACGCGGATCCGCGGTATCGCGGCGGTCGCCGACGGGTTCGTCTCCGCGGCCGCGAGATTCGCGAGGGCTTTGACCCGCGGGTCGTCCGCCGTCGCGAGGATGCTCGCGCCGCCCCCCATCGAGTGGCCCGACATGCCGAACCGCGCGACATCAACCGCGCTGAAGAGGAACGAGCCCGAAGCCGCGTTCTGCTGCTCGAGATGCGTCAGAGAGTGCCGCAGGTCGGCCGCGAAGGCCGCGTGGCTGGGAAAGAGGGAGCCCTGGGAGTTGGAGGCGATGACGACAAAGCCCCAACTCGCGAGGTGGTCCATCGTCGTCGCGTACTGCGTTGTCGCCTGCAAGAACCCGTGTCCAAACGAGATCGCCGCCGCTGGGGCCGCGCCCGGCGCGAAAGGGGTCGACGCCCCCGCGCTCGTCGCCGGGTAAGAGAGCCTCGCTGTGAAAGTCGTTCCCTCCGGACGCGTCACCGTGACCGTGCGGACCCCCACCGCGTACGGCCCCGGCGCGGCATAGTCCTGAGCTCGGGCGGTCGCGGTCATCAGCACGGCGATGCAAAGTGCCAGCGTTCGCATGATGAAGCCATCCTACCACGGCCCGCGAGGATCCGGAAGGGCGCGATGCGTGCCCGAAGCGGTGCACAAACTCCTTCGCGATTACTCGTGCTCGAAAGGCAGCGGATCTGCCGCACGCCCCGCCAGCCACTGGTTGACCCGCGGCCAGACGACCTCGCGCAGCAGGATCTTGATGCACGCCGCCACCGGGATCGCGAT
Organism: Phycisphaerales bacterium; assembly: GCA_049317625.1. Classification (GTDB taxonomy): domain Bacteria; phylum Planctomycetota; class Phycisphaerae; order Phycisphaerales; family UBA1924; genus JBEIUO01. The sequence goes on along the minus strand of JBMOHX010000180.1, from coordinate 10 downwards.
GAGCAAGCCG
>JBMOHX010000179.1:0-7838 GCA_049317625.1 Phycisphaerales bacterium | reverse complement strand
CGATATGGATCGGCAAAGTGATGCTCAGGGGCGTCGCCAGCCCATTGGCTTGGGACGCACCCGAGGGACCGATCTGGAACGCGGCGGGATCACTCATCACCGAGTGGGTTGCGGGGAGTCTGCTGCTGGGCCCGTTGCTCGGTGCCGCGACGTACGCCGCTGTAAGGTTCGCGATCAGGAGACAGCCGACGCCGGCTCCTGCGTCGGAACCGAGGCCGACGGCCGGGCCGGTGCATGAAGCGTCGAAGGCCCGCTGAGGAGCGGCATGTCGATCGGGGGCTCGGCCGCGAGCTTGAACACCGGCCGATGGGGCGCGAGCGCGAAGTGCTTCTGCAGCCAGCAGCAGACATCGAACAAGCGGTGCCGCCAGCGAAGTGACCACGGGGGTTGAGGGAAGACCTGCCCGGCCAGGATGGAGATGATCGCGCCCGACATCTGCAGGGGCCCGTCGCCGTTGATGATGAGCTCGCGGAACGGCTGCGTGTAGTACGCCCTGATCAACCGCCAGAACGGCGACGTGGTGCGGGTCAGGAACTTCCGGTAGGCGTCCTGCGCGGACGCGGGGTTCACTTCTCCGCGCAGCATCCCGATTGAAAGCTGGGCCGCCTCGCGGGCGCTCATCATGGCGAGCGTGACGCCCGTCGAAAAGATGGGATCGAGGAACGCCGCGGCGTCGCCGAGGAGGAAGTACCCGGGCCCGGCGGGCGGGTTGCAGCGGTAGCTGAAGTCCGCGAGCACCTCGTTCACGGAGGGTCCCGTCGCGTTGCGCATCCGATGCCGCACGTTCGGGCAGCGGCAGATCGCCCACTTCAGAAGCCGATCGGGAGGGACGCCGAGCGTTCGCACCACTTGCGGTCTGGTCACGAAACCCACGCTCGTCCTGGTCTCGTTTAGGCCGATGATCCAGAACCACCCTTCGTCGCACATGAAGATTCCGGGGTGGCCTCGTTCCTCGCCGGAGAGGCGTTCGACGCCCTCGAAATGCTGGAAATAGGCCACCTTCTGAAGTTCCGGCTCGTCGAAGGTCTTTCGTGTCTTCAAGTATCGACCGAGCATCGCCCCCTGTCCGGTCGCATCCAGCAGCAACGAGGCTTTCAACGAGCGTCCGCCGGCCTCGATCTGCACATCGCCCTGATCCAGGTTCTTGATCGCTTTCACCGGCGTCGATTCGAAGACTTCAACACCGACGGCGCGGGCCTGGTCGAGCAAGCACTTGTCCAACTCTGCGCGTTCGATGTTGAAGACGGGAAACCCGGGCAAAAGCCCGTCGCGGAACGAGAACCGACGCGTTTTCGGGTCGTTGCCGAATCCGAACTCCGCGCCGAACTTCGGAACGTGCGGCAGCTTCGTCACCGCGTCGTGAAGCCCCAGTTCCTTCAGCAGCGGCGTGGTCCGCGGCAGGATGGACTCGCCGATGTGGAACCGCGGGTGAGCATCCTTCTCGAACAACGCAACCCTCAACCCCGCCCTGCGCAGAATGATCGCCGCGGTCGAACCCGCGGGGCCGCCGCCGGCGACGATCACGTCATAGTCCTTTGGCACCAGCCACCCCCTCGTTCGACTCCCGGGTCTGGACGCAAACAACCGTCGCCCCGCCGTTCCAGTCGCTCCCCACACACGCGATCCGCGACGGACCCGGAGACCCCGTCGCGGCGGCGAGCGCGGCGAGCGGCGCGATGGAAAACAGCTCGCAGCCCACCTCGCAATGGTACGTCGGCGTTTCGGGCGCTCCCCGCCGGAGTCCGGCCCGCTCGGCTCGGTCGATCCAGGTGCCGGTTCGCGCGTGCCACACCGCCGAGGCCGGCCCGACCCGTTCCAGGCCCGAAGCGACTGCGCGGGGGAGATGCTTGAAGCCGCGGAACGAACCCGCGGCGCGAGCGACGGTGCCGCACGGCGACCTTCCGCGTGACCCCGCGGACTCCGCGGCTTCCAGCACGAGCGCGAGGCCGCCGTGACCAACTTCGAGTCCGGTCGGAGGGGCGAGGCCGAACGAGGCGTAGGCCCGCTCGAGCGCGCCGTGGGACTCCTCGGCGGCACAGACGAGCGCGATCGAACACTCGCCCGCGCGGATGCGCATCGCGGCCATCGCGAGCGCGTCCAATCCTGCGCAGCGGCTGCCGATGACCGTCTGGCAGCAACCGCGGACGCCGAAGGTGGTGCTCACATGAGCCGCCGCGGCGTTGGGGACTCCCTCGGCGAAGAGCACGGGGTTCGCGGCGCCCATCCCGTCGCGGACGATCTGCGCGTAGTACTCCATGCAGAAGCCGGGCGACCCGTGCGTGGTGCCCAGGAAGGCGCACGCGTCGCGCAGCGCGGCGGGCGTTTGATCGAGGCCGGCGTCGCGCACCGCGAGCGTCAGCGCGGCGAGCGAGTGCTTCACGTAGCCGCTGAACCGGCGCATGCGCTTTGCGCTCAGCAGCGAGGCGAGCCACTCGTCGGGAATCGGCGCGAGCGGCGCGCCGAGAACCGACGGCCCCGGCCGGCCCGTGCCCATACCGCCGGGGAGCACGTAGCCGATGCCGGTGATCCATACCTCGCGCGGCTTCCACGGTGAGGCCTCGCCCTCGGAGGCGGCTGGCGTCAGCACCGCGCACGCGTTCGCGCCCCCGAAGCCCAGCGAGGTGTTGAGGGTGGCGAGCACGTCCACGCCGGGCTTCGCGCTCACACGCACGGAAAGCTCCGGGTACTCGACATCCTCGGGCGCGACGTTCGCGCAGCCCGGGAGGGTCCGCGCTCGCATCGCGAGCGCGGAGAGGATCAGTTCCACTGCGCCCGCGGCACCGAGCGTGTGGCCCAGCAGGCTCTTGAACCCGACCACCGGCACCGCCGACGCGTCCGCGCCGAGGAACCGGCTGATCGCGTTGCGCTCCGACGCGTCGTTGTCGCGCGTCCCGGTGGCGTGGGCGGCAACAAAGCCGATCGCGGCGGGTGCCACGCCCGCTGCGGCCGCCGCCCGGCGCATCGCGGCGAGCGCTCCCTCTCCGTCGGGGTGGGGCTGTGTCAGATGGTGCGCGTCGGACGAATCGCCCCAGCCGGCCAGTGCGCAAACCACCCGGGCCCCGCGCGCCCTCGCATCGCTCGCACGCTCGAGCGCGACGACCGCGTAGCCCTCGGAGACTTTCATGCCTTCCCGCCCCTTGCAGAAAGGACGGAGCGGCCCCTTGGCGACGAGTCCGAGCGAGTGAAACCCCGCCCACACATACTCGCTCACCGCGTCGTACCCGCCCGCGATCACACAGTCGCATTCGCCCGAGCGGAGCATCAAGGCGGCCTGGATGATGGCCTGCAGGCTTGACGAACAGGCGGAGCAGGTCGTGACCGCCCCGCCGCAGAGCGGCAACCCTTCGATGGCGCGTGCTGCGGTGGCGGAGGCGAGGAAGGTCTTGAGTTCGCCGGGGTCGTCGCGGCGGAGGTATCGCCCGCCCGCGCGTATGCCGTGGAGCGTCGTGCCGAGCACCACCGCGCAGCGCGACGGCTCGTAGCGGCCCTTCAAGCCCGCGGTCGCTACAGCCTGTTCGATCGCGTTCCGCAGGTATCGGGCTTCACGCGGCAGGTCCTCCCTGTAGCCCGCGGGCAGCGCGACGGCCTGGCCGCCGTCGAATCCCGCGGGAAGGGGTGACTCCACCTCCGGCATCGGTCCGCGACCGACATCTCCCCGAAGCACCGCGGCCCAGGTGGACTCCGCGTCGGAGCCCAGGGGCGTGACCATACCGACGCCCGTGATCACGATGGGAACGTGGGATGGGATGGTCTCAGCCGGCAGGGTTCTGATCCTCCTCGAACGCGCGCCGCAGCACGAGCCACTGCTCCGGATACCGCTGCACGACAGTCTCGATCGCAGCGGCCACCGCGAGCACGGTCACGTCCGGTTCGGACCCCTCGCCGGCCGCGGGGTCGATGGGCGGGAAGAGCAGGACTTCCCGGCCGCCTCGGGCGTTGCGCACGGTGAACACCGGAACAATCGGGCTGCCGGTGATCCTCGCCAGGCGCACGGGCCCGGTCGGGATCCGTAGATGTCCGTGCAGGAAGGGCACAACCTGGGACCGCTGCCCCGGGACGGCACGATCTCCCTGCAGCACCACGACACCGTCGTTCACCAGCGCCTCCCGCAGCCCCAGCCACGAACCGACGCCATCGTCGATCGGCGATTCGATCACGCCCAACCGGGAGCGCACGCGCGACCGCATCGCGTCGAACGCGCCCGAAGCGTCACGCTGGAAGACCACGTGCACGCGCGGCTCGACGCGGCTCAGCGCCGCGAGCCCCAGTTCGAAAGACCCCATGTGGGCCGTGACCAGCACAGCACCCCGGCGCTCGGCGCGTGCCGCGAGGTACTCGCGTTCGCCGTGAACCGCGTCGACGCGCGAGAGCAACTCCTCACGCGAGGCGTGCGAGCATGATCCCATGTCCGTCAGGAACTCGCAGAAGCTCCCGATCACTCCGCGCGAGAACCGGGCGGCTTCGTCGGCCCTGAGCCGGCGCCCGAAAATCCGCTCGGCGTTGCACCGCGTGTTGGCGCGGACCTCGCGCGACGCGAGGGTCGCCAGACGTGCCGCGAGCGGTTGCACCCCGCGCACCAAACCGGGCACCGCGCCCGCCGCCCAGAAATACGGCCCGAGCCATCGGGGCGTGCTGCGCACCAGCAGCGGACGCCTGGGAGGGCTCGCCCCTTCCGCGTGCACACGGAGTGGATGTACCGCTCCAGACTGCATCGCCCGAGGGTATCACAGCGAAAGCCGAGCCGCCGGTCCGGAAGATACAATCGGCCGCGATGGAGGACGCGTTCTACCGAACCGCGCGGCTCGCGTGCCGCTTTGTCCGGGTGCAGTGCATCCGGCAGGTTGTCCTTTCTCCGCAGCGAGCCGACCGGGACGGCGGCTTCATCCTCGCCATCACCCACCTCAGCCACCTCGAACCGTTTTTCGTCGGCTGCGCCGTGCGGCGGGTTGTGCGTTGGATGTCGCGTGTTGAGTTCTACCAGCGTTGGTGGATGGCTCAGTCGCTGCGTCGCGCGGGAGCGTTCCCCGTCGATCGATTCGGAAACTCCTTCGGCGCGGTCCGCAAGGCCGTTCGTCTCGTTGAAGCCGGAGAGATCGTCGGGATCTTCCCCGAAGGAGGCGTCGCGAACGGGCCCAACTCGGTGCTCAGGGGCGGCCCGCTCAAGGGTGGTGCCTGCACGATCGCGATCGCCACCGGCCGGCCCATCGTCCCGGTCGTCGTGCTCGGGACCGACTCGCTCAACCGCGTGGCCCCTTGGCTCCCTTTCCGGCGCGGGAAGGTGTGGATCGCGTTCGGCAACGACGTCGCGCCCGCGCCGGAGGCTCGCCCGCGCCGCGAAGACCGCGAGCTCATGGCGCAGCGTCTCCGCTCCGAGTTTCTGCGGACCTACCAGCGCCTTCTCGCCGAAGCCTCCCTGCGGGACGAAGCGATGCTCGGCCCGGCGGCCGCCGCCCGGGACGGCGCATGAGCGACGCGTTCTACACGTCCGTTCGGTTCGTCGGGCGGTCCGCATTCTGGGTCAGCAGTTCGCCGATCGTGATGGGCGTTGAGCATGTCCCCGCGCGCGGGCCGGTGATCCTGGCCTCGACGCACGAGAGCCCGTACGACGTGCCCTTGCTCATCCGGCACACCCCTCGCCTCATCGACTTCGTCAGCATCGTCGAGGTGTTCCGCAACCCCATCGTCGGGTTCATCTACGGCTCGCTGAACGCCTTTCCCCTTGACCGCTCGCGCGCGGACAGCAAGACCGTCCGCGTCATCCTCGATCGGCTCCGCGCCGGTCGCGCCGTCGGAATGTTCCCCGAAGGAGGCCTGCGCCGCGGCAAAGACTCGGTCGTCCGGGGTGGGCGCATCCGCTCGGGGATCGGCCGCATCGCGGCGCTCACGGGCGCCCCCATCGTGCCGTGCGTCGTCATCAACTCGGGCAGCTACGCACGCTTCGCGAGCTGGCTGCCGTTGCGGCACACCCGTTACGGCTTGGCCTACGGCGCACCGATCGCTCCCGGCGAGGACCCCGCGGCGACGGAGGCGGCTCTGGTCGCTCGATTCATCGAGCTGCACCAGGAACTCGAATCACGGATGTCCCGAAGTCCCACGACCGACCGCGGGCGCCGACCTGACGAGCAAGGGCATCAGCACGAACAGCGCGCCGAACATGGAAGCCGCGGCCCCGACCGCGGAGACCATTCCCAGTGATCTGATCGCCGGCGTGTGGGAGAAGCACAGCGCCGCGAACGCGGTCACCGTCGTGAGCACCGCGAGCATCACGGCGTGTGTCGTCGCGCGGAGGTGCACCCGCAGTTCCTCCCGGGATGCGCTGTGCGACCGCGCGGCCGACACCAGAAACACGCCCGCGTCCACCGCGATCCCGTCGAGCAACGGGATCGCGACGCTGTTGATCGGGTTGAACTTCGCGCCCGTGGCCATCATGAAACACACGGTGGCTCCCGCCGCGAAGAGCAGCGGGATGAGCGCCAACGCGACCAGCCTCGCACGCCGGAAGACCAACCAGAGCCAACCGACCACCAGCGTGATCGAGAGCGCCACCGACGCCGGGAGCCCCTCTCGCGTCGCCTGCTCCAACTCCTCAGAAACCGCCGGCAGTCCCGCGAGCGTCACGCCCGGGAACTGCCGCGTTGTCTCCGCGAGCGCCGTGATCACCCGCGTGCGCTGAGCGCGGTCGGTCAACGGTTCGGCCAATCGGATGACCAACACCGTCGACGTCGGCTCAGCTCCGGATCCGGCGGGGAAGATGCGCTCGGCGAGAGCTGGATAGCGGAGAAGGTCCGCGACAGTCGGGCAATGTGCCGCGGCCACGAGATCTCCCAGGAACCGCCGGTACTGGCCGTATGAGTCCAAGTCGAACGCGCTCTCGTTCACCCGTCGATCAAAGCACGCTCGTACGGACTCGGGGTCCAGAGTCGCCAGCGCCCGCCGCACGCGTTCCTCTGCTCCGGGAGCTGGGATCAGCACCTGAAGCCCGAGCACCGCACGCACACCGACGTCCGAGCGGGCGAGCAACTCGTCGGTGAGCCGGTGCGCCGTCCCCAGCAGTTCGCTGGTGCTCGCGGCTCTCACCTCGACGGGTACGAACTCGCCTCCTTCGCCGAATCGGTCCGCGATCGCCGCCGCCGCGTCAAGCGGGGGGCTGGGCCTTGGGTGCATCACGGTGAGATCGGGCTCGAACTCAAGCCCGCTGCCTCTGGTGATCGCGCCCGCGGCGAGCACGCAGAGCACCCCGAGCGCAGCGCCGAGCCATCGGCCCGGCCGCGCGACGACGCTGTCGGTGAGCTTGGCCATTCGGGCCGGCGCTGCGAGCGGCACCGCGACCCGTCGATCCACGATCCGCAGCAGCGCGGGCATCAGCGCGAAGACCGCGACGAGCGCTCCGACAAGGCCCGCGGCGCCCATCGTCGAGAAGTCGCGGAGCATCCTGATCGGCGATGGCCACAGCGACGCGAACCCGAAGATGCTGGTGAAGCAGTTGGTCGCGATCGGGAGGAGCATCGTCCGCGAGGTCTCGACTGCCGATGCGGACGCGTCCATGCCCCGCGCCCGGTGCTCGTCGTAGTGCGACAGAAAGTGAATCCCGTAGTCCGTGCCCAGACCCGCCAGGAGCGCCCCCACCACCGCCGCGAGCGGGGAGACCTCCCTCACGAAAAGCGCGTGCACGCCGAGGCCCACCAGAATCCCTGCAGCCGCGACGCCGCCGATGAGCGCCGAGGCGAGCGCTCTTCTGTAGAACAGCGCGAAGAGCAGCGCCACGAGTGTCACCGACGCGATCGTGCTGACGATCGAATCGGCCTTGATCACCCCGGAGGAGTGGGCCGCGACCGGCG
>JBMOHX010000178.1:0-7838 GCA_049317625.1 Phycisphaerales bacterium | reverse complement strand
CCCAGCCGCGGCGCGCTCGGGGGGTGCGCGAGGAAGACCGTGCCCGAGCCGAGCACGCCCTCGAACCCCGGCACCACCTCCGCGATCGCACCGGCATCAGCGGGGTCGGTGAGGATCGCGACGTTCGAAGCGCGCAGCCACGCGGTGCAATCGATCCGCTCGAACAACGCCCGCATCAGCGACGCGTCGGGCTCGAACACCAGGATCAGGCCCGTGTGTTTCATTCCCCGCGCCAGCTCCGCGACATGGTGACCAACACCCAGCCCGAGCACCACCACCGTCGCGCTCTTCCGCAGGTCCACCGTCGCCACGAGCTTTCGGGCCTCGTCGAGCGGGGCCCGGCGGCTGGCGAGTTGCCGGCGCTCGGACCCGCGCCCCAGGGTGGCGGTCACCCCCTGGTCGTCCGCGAGGGAGAACTCGACGTCCGCGGCGGAGGCCGCGAGGATGGCCTCGATCGCGCGGCGAGAGCGATTGCCCAGCGCCTCGAGGTTCCGACGGAGCAACTCTGGATCGGGCGCGTTCTGCATCGTCCTCCGGTCCCGAAAGAAGTCGATCATTCCGGCGCGGGCAGCGTACAACACCCGCCGGAACCGCAGTATCGACCGGCCGCCGGAAGCCCCTCCAAACTCGCCCGGGCTCGTTGCCCCGCGACCTCACCGAACGAGAGCCGAGCAACATCATGCAGCAACCCTCCGGATTCGGGATCTTCACCGTGCAAGACCCGCCTGCGCTCCCCGGGCCCCCGTTCCTCGAAGGATGGTTCTTCGAGTCCCCGCTGACCCCAGCCATTCTGCTGGTTGTCGCCGGCATCATCGGGTTCGGCACGTTCCGCGCAAAGGGCCAGCTCGGAAGGGCTCGGGCCGCGCTCGCCGCGGGCGTTGTGCTGCCCGCGGCGCTCTTTGTCCTCGCGGCGGCGGTCACGACCCAGCGCGAGCAGCTCCGGCGCCTCGCGTCCGACCTCGTCGGCGCGACCGCGGCCGCCGACGCCCAACGCGTTTCGGGCATGCTCGGCGACACCTGCACGCTCACCGAGCCGATGACCCGCCGCGAGCTGGGGCGGGAGGAGCTGCTCGACGCGATTTCCTCGCGCATCCCGGGCTTCGAGATCGCGGAGCACTCCGTGAAGGCGGCACAGGCGTCGGTGGAGAACGACCGCTTCGCCACGGTTCAGATCAAGGTCTTCGTGAACTCGCGGGCCGGCGGACCTAACAACTCGTGGTGGCGTTTGGACTACGAGAAGACCGCCGAGGGCCGGTGGGTGGTGATCAGGATCCGGCCGCTGGCGATTTCCGGGGTCGAGGCGGTGTAGCGCGGTGCGTTACGTCATCTCGACGACCGCGATCGTGACGTCGTCCGCGAAGGGGCTCTCACCGGCGAGGCTCACGGCACCCGCGTGCCTCATGACCGCGTCCAACATCATGTCCGCGTCCTCGGCCGCGCTCCTCGACGCGGCGACCGACCGGATCGCCTGTTGCACACCGAACTCTTCACCCGCGACCGAGCGCTGTTCGACCACGCCGTCGGAGTAGAGCAGGAGCCGCTCACCCCGGGCGAACGATCGCGTGTAGGAGAGGTAGACGGTGTCGTGCACGACGCCCACCGGCGGCCCGCCCTCGAATCCCGGCGAGACGATCGGGCCTTCGACCGGCCGCAGCAGCCAGTGCCCGTGCCCCGCGTCCCCCCACGTGATGGTGCCCCGGTCCGCGTCAACCACCGCGACCAGCAGCGAGAGGAACAGGGCCATCCCCCCGCGCTCGGTGTTGTAGCGCTGGGAGTACTCGTACACGATCCCGTTCACCTCGTTGAGCGCCGCGCCCGGGTCGGGGTTGGCCCGCAGCAGGCGGGAGAGATGCGCCTGCACGTTGGACATCACCATCCCCGCGGCGACGCCCTTGCCGGCGACGTCACCCAGCAGCACCGCGGCCCGTCGAGGACCGATGGGGATGAAGTCGAAGAGATCGCCCGCGACATAGCGGCCGGGGACGGAGCGCATGGCGTACGAGATGCCGTCGTGCGTGCCCCGCGCCGGGGGCATGATGATCGCCTGCACGTCGCGCGCGGCTTCCAGCTCCGCGTGACGGCGCTTGCGGTCCAGCTCGAGGCGCGTGCGGTGCAGCCCCGCGAGCGCCATGGCGCACAGTCGAGCAACGGCCTGACAAAACCCCGCGACATCGGGGGTCACGGGTGTGGTGCGTTCCTCGCCGCGGGAGTCAAGGTACAGGTACGCGTCCGGCGTCCCGTCGAACATGACCGGCGTGCAGACGGCGCTTGCGATCCCGAGGCTCACGATGCTCTGCCCGTACTTGGGCGTGTCGGCGGAGTTGAGAACCACCGTCTGCCCATCGGCGCACGCCTGGATGAGCGAACGGCTGAACGTAAGAACCGGGTCGCCGTCCGAGCGAGAGGTATCCCGCGCCGCGAGCACGTCCACTTGTTCGGCGCCGCGAACCGCGCGCACCATCGCGGCTCTGGGAAAGCCGCACCCCAGGGCCAGGGCCTCTGTCGCGGCCCGCGCGATCTCGCGCTCGTCCACCGCGCCGCCCACAGCGGAAGCGCAGGCCATGAGCAGCTCGAGCCGTCGGTGGGAGTCCGCGACTTCGCGCTGCGGCGCGAACCGTTGAAACTGCTTGTGCGACGAGGTCTGATCGTCGAGGGTGTGCACGCGCACCGCGGTGCCGCGGTCACCGATCCCCGCGCGGAAGGTGCACAGGCCGATGCGCAGCCGGTCGCCGTCGCAGATGGGCACCGGCCGCTCGGGCGCGAGGTGGATCTGGTTCACCCATGTTCCGTGCCGCGAGCCGAGGTCCGCGACGCACCACGCCTCGCCGTCCCAGCGGAACTCGCAGTGGCGGCGGGAGACCACGCCGTCGGGGTCCATCAGCACCACGTCGCACTGCGCCGACCGCCCGAGGATGATGGGCGCCGCGGTCGCGGGGATCTCCAGCACCTCGGTCGTGGGCCCGGCGACGGGCTCGAGGCGGAGTGGGGGCATGGTGACGGTGGTGTTCACGCGGTAGAGTACGCGGGAGGGGCGAAACCGGGGCGGGGCTTAGGGTTGGGCGGGCCGCGGCCGGTCGCCGCGGAGGGGGAGTGTTTAGCCCCCGGACTGCGAGACTTCCGCCAGTTCCGCCGCGAGAGACTTGAGGAGCGGGTGGTCGGGCGGCAGTCCGGCAGTGGCGATCTCGATCGCATCTTTCAGGCCGGCGATGGCGTCCGCGGTTCTGCCCATCGTTTGCAGTGTCTTCGCTCGCGCCGACCTGATGAACGCGCGATCGCGAGCCGCGCCCGGGGTGAAACTGTCGATGAGCGAAATCGCCGCGTCGTGCTCCGCGAGCGCCTCGTCGAATCGTTTCAGGTCTCTGAGCACGTTGGCGTGATTGTGGCGGATCGTTCCGGAGTAGGTTCTGCCGTCGGGGAACAAGCGGTGATCCATCTCCCACGCCTCGCGATAGAGCCGCTCGCTCTCCTCGAAGGCCCCGAGCTTGCGCTTGATCGAACCAAGCAAGTCGAGGGAAGCGACGAGGTCGACGTGGCCTTGCGGGTAGGCCTTCCGGCGGACGGCGAGCGACTCGGTCGCGAGCGGTTCGGCGGCCGCGGGGTCCTGCTTGAACCGAAGGAACAGGACCGCGCTGTTGTTGAGCGGCGCGGCCAGCGCAGGGTGGCCCGGCGGCACCACGCTGCGGAGCATGACGGTCGTCTCGATGTACTCCGCGAGCGACGCCGAGGGATCCTCGGCCTCGGTCGCCACGGCGAGGTTGAACCGGCTGTTCAGCGTGCCCATGTGCGTGGGCCCGAGCTGGGCGGTGTTGATCGCCAGCGACTCGGTCAGCACTCGTTTGGCTTCTTCCTTCTGGCCGAGTCGGTTGTACGCGAGGCCGAGGCTGCTGAGCTTCTGAGCCCTCTCAGTCTGCGCGTTCGGACCGTCGGTCGGGAGTGCCTCCAGCGACTTGAGCATCGCGTTCACGGCAGTCTCGTTGTCCCCCCGCATCACAGCCAGGTCGGACTGGACCTCGAAAAAGGTCGACTTCAGCTCGGAGTTGGTCGGCGAGCCGTCGCGGATCAAAGGCTCGCACTCGGCCAGAAGCCGCTCGGACTCGACGGCCTGACCGCACGCGCAGCGGACCCCGGCGAGGAGCAGCTTCACTCGGGCGAAGGTCTGTGGGTCGAGGTTCGGGTCCACCCCGCTCAGACGCAGCTCGATGCCGTCCACGACCCCTCTCAGCAGCGTGGTGTCTTGCCCCGCGACCGCGGAGGGGTTGAGACCGGTCAGAACGTCGGTCAGCACTTTCAGCGTGGTGTCCGCGTTCACCTGCGCCGTCCGCGTCGCGTTCCTCTGCACCATGGCCGCGCCCAGCCCAACGGAGAGCGAGGCCAGCACCGCGCTGGCCGCCACCAGCGGGAGCGCGTGCCTGGCCACGAACTTCTTGGCGCGGTAGCCGCGTGACTCCGGCCCCGCCTCCAGCGCCTCGCCGGCGAGGTAACGCCGGATATCCTGCGCCATCGCTTCAGGGCTCGAGTACCTGCGGTCGCGGTCCTTTCGGAGCGCCTTGAGAGGGATCCACTCGAGCTCACGCCGCAGTTCTCTGCTCAGGGCGCGGGCGTGGAGCGGATCCGGCCGCTCCGTCTCCCCGGGGATCGGTGCTCCTCGCACGGCCACCCGCGTGCTCGGGCGTGGGGGCTCGACCTCCCGGATGATCCTTCTGAGTTCCTCGTACCCACCACTCCTCAGCTCCGCTCCGCCGAAGGGCGGCACACCCACCAACAACTCGTACAGCACCACCCCGAGCGAATAGACGTCCGTTCGCGTGTCGATATCCGGCTCGCCGCCCGCCTGTTCCGGGCTCATGTACTCCGGTGTGCCGACGATGACGCCACGCTCCGTCATGAGCGTGCGCCCGTACCCGGTTTGATCGATGGCCTTGGCGATCCCGAAGTCAATGACTTTCGGCGCCGGCACGCCGTCGATTTCCTGGACCAGAATGTTCGAGGGTTTGAGGTCCCTATGGATGATGCCCTTGTGATGGGCGTGCTGCACGGCCCCGCAGACCGGAAGGAACAGCTCCAGTCGCTCTCTGGGGCTCAGGCCGCGCCGCCGCGCGAAGCCCGAAATAGTCTCACCCTGAACGTACTCCATGACGAAGTACGGACGCCCCGCTGGAGTCACACCCCCATCGAGCACCTGCGCGATGTTGGGATGCTCCATCCGAGCAAGCGCCTGCCGCTCCTGATCGAACCGTGCGAGCACCGCCCGCGAGTCCATCCCCGGCTTCACGATCTTCATCGCGACCCGCTGCGCGTATGGCTCCTTGCGCTCGGCAAGCCACACGTCCCCGAATCCACCCTCGCCCAGCTTGGCGATCAGCGTGTAGGCCCCGATCGCCTGCCCGGCCTCGCCGCCGGTCACGCGTTCCTGATACCCCGAGCCCGCCCCGGCGTAGGCGATGGTCGATCGTTCAACTCCCGGCGAACCCTCTACGGCGCGACGCAGCTCCGCATCGTCCCCGCACACGCGGTCCAAAAATGCCCCCCGCTCCGCCTGCGGCAGGGCGGATGCCGCCTGCCGAATCTCCAGTGCTCTCTCAAACGGCGTCGTCGACATGCCCACAGATTAACCTCTCCGCGGCTGTTTGCACCCGTGAGCGTGCACTCTTTGCGATCCCGGCACCGCCCCTTACGTGCCCCCACCCACCCGAGGCAGCGACGTCGCCGACGGGTCAATCGTCCCCACCGCGTCCGCCGGGAGCAGCATCCAGAACGTGCAGCCCTTGCCTTCCGCGGACTCCGCGATGACCTTGCCGCCGTGGTCTTCGCACACCCGGCGCGCCACCGCGAGGCCCAGCCCCGTGCCGCGCACGCCCTTGGTCGTGTTGAACGGCTCGAAGACCCACGGCAGCTTGCTCGCCGGGATGCCCGGGCCGTTGTCCACCACCGCGATCGCCACGTGCGCGCGGCCTGTCACCCGGTCGGTCGCGAGCGGCGGGGTGAAGCAGACGCCGCGCCCGGTGGGCGCGACGGAGTTCCCCGCGGTCACGTACTGGGCCCGCACCGTCACCGCACCCGTCCCGGAGGGCGCGGCCTCCACCGCGTTGGTGATCAGGTTCATCATCGCCTGGTGGAGCAGCGGCGCGTCCACGGCGATCGGGGGCATCTCCGGGTCGTGGTCCACGATGAGCGCCACCTGCCGCGCCGCGCACTGCGACTCCACCAGCGCCGCGCACTCGTCGATGATCCCGCCCAGCTGAGTCAGCTCGACCTCCGCCTGTCGGTGGCGCGAGAACGCGAGCATGTTCATCGTGAGGCTGATGATGCGGTCGAGGTTCCGCTTCAGGATCCCCCAGCCCCCGTTGGCGATCTTGAGGTCTTCCTTCTTGAGCCCCATCTCGACCACGTCCGCGCCGCCCCGGAGCCCCTGCAGGATGTTCTTGATCGAGTGGCTCAGCGTCGCCACGGTTTCGCCGATCGCCGCGAGCCGCTCGGACTGGAGTTTCTGGTTGTACAGCTCGGTGTTGGCCATCGCCAGCCCGGTGTGCTGGCCGATGGCGTTCAAGAGCGCCAGTTGCTCGGCGGTAAACGTGTAGTTCGCGATGGAAGAATCCACGTAGATCGCCCCGTACGTGCGGTCACGGAATCGGATGGGCGAGCACAGGGCCGAGCGGATGTGCATCCGCTGCACGCTGTCGCCCTTGGCAAAACGCGGGTCCACCATCGCGTTGCTCGAGAGCACCCCTTCGTTGTTCCGTAGCGCGTGCTGCAGGATCGTCCTCGAGACCTGGATCCGCGCGGCGTCGGGGTCCAGCGGGGCCTCGCGGTACTTCACCGCCGCGGGGGTCATCGAGTCTTCCGGGGCGCCCGCGCCCTCGGGCGCGAGCATGATGCACCCGCGCTCGGGGTGGAGCTCTGCGAAGACCAGGTCCAGCACGCCGCTGAGCAGCTCGGGCCGGCCGATCACCCGCGTGGTCAGCATCGTGGTCAGCCGGTAGATCACGCGCAGGTGGTCCACCGCCGCGGCCCGCGGCTCGGGGACCGCGAGGATGAGCGAGTCGTCGTTCGACCCGGGGGAAGGCGCGTGGCTCGCGAGGGTGCGCTCGACGGTGGTATCCAGGTAGCGCGGCCCGACGACCCGCACGATGTCGGGGTCGCGGGACTCGGTCTGGCCGAAGACCAGCACCGTGCGTCCGACGCGGATCTGATCTCCCAGGTGCAGGCGCGTGCGTCGCTCGAGTCGCGAGCCGTTCACGTAGGTGCCGTTCTGGCTCTTGAGGTCGTTGATGTACCACACGCCGTCGTCGGGGGTCAGCTCCGCGTGCCGGCGCGAGATCGCGTTGTCGTTCAGAGGGAGCGACTCGCTCGAACGCCCGACGAACTGCGGCTCGTGGTCGGGGAGCTCGAACCGCCGGTCCTTGTCGGGCCCTTGAATGACGGTGAGAATGAGCACGGTGCGATGTTAGGTGCAACCTTCGCTCGTGGCGTCCTCGCCTACCCTCCGCCCGTGAACGATCCCTCCCCTCCATCTCTCGGCGCGATCTTCAAGCGGCTCGGTCCCGCCGGCCCGCTCGCGGTCATCGCCCTCACGCTCCCGGCTCTTGGTGGCTTCCTCCTGCTCGCCAAGATGAGCACGGTGGGGAGTTGGCTCAGGGATCGGGGCGATTCGGGCGTGTGGATCTACATCTCGGGCTTCGCGCTCGCCGCGGGATTGGCCATCCTTCCCACCTACTCCCTCGCGGCCCTCGGTGGCTGGGCCTTCGGCATGCAGACAGGATTCCTGGCGGCGCTCGCGGGGTTCACCGGCGCGTCGATCATCGGGTACCTCACCGGCCGCGCGGCCTCCGGAGACCGCG
>JBMOHX010000177.1:0-7902 GCA_049317625.1 Phycisphaerales bacterium | reverse complement strand
CAAAGGCGGGATCACCAGCGGCATTCTGTACCCGCCCGCGATCGAAGAAATCCGGCAGCGCTTCACCCTGGCCGGGGTCGGAGGAACCTCCGCCGGCGCGATCGCGGCGGCGCTGGCCGCCGCGGCGGAGCTTCGGCGGCGCAACGGAAGCGACGCGGGGTACGCGGAGCTCGCGAACATCCCCGGGCAGATCGGCGGGGCCGGTCGGTTGTTGCAACTCTTCATGCCCGACGCGGAGACGTCGTGGCTCTTCAACGCGTTCCTCCGCTCGCTGCGGCTGAAAGAGATCCCCGGCGGCGCGAAGTTCATCGACAAGGTCCCGTCGATCATCGATGCGCTCCGTGTGCTCCTGATCGATTCGACGCTCCGGCCGCTCGGGGCAAACGGGCTCGGGTTGTGCTCCGGGATGGGCAACGGCGTCAAACCCCCGGAGGGCTCGCTGCCCCCATTGACGACGTGGCTTTCCGAGCGGATCGACGCGATCGCCGGGAAGGCGAAGGACCAGCCCCTCACGTTCGGGGACCTTTGGAGCGCCCCGGTCCCGGATCACCTCAAGGGCACCATGACCGGTCGGCGGTCGATCCAGTTGCAACTGGTCAGCACGTGCCTGACCTTCGGGCGGCCGTACGCCATCCCGCACCTGGACAACCGATTCGCCTTCTCGCCCGACGAGATGTCGAGGCTCTTCCCCCCGTACGTCGTCGACCACCTGATCCGCGAGGGCAATCAGATCAAGCCCCCGCCGCACATGCCATCGGACCTTCTGCCGCTGCCCGCGGGCGAGCAACTCCCGGTGATCCTCGGAGTGCGGATGAGTCTCTGCTTCCCGGTGCTCTTCTCGCTGGTGCCGTTCCACTACCCGAACTTCAGAGTCGATCCGGTCCGGTACGAGCGCGCGTACTTCGCGGACGGGGGCATCACCAGCAACCTGCCGGTGCACTTCTTCGACAGCCCCTTCCCGCGCTGGCCAACGCTCGCGCTGAACCTGCAGTACACCAAGGCCCCGGGCGTCTTCGACCGCAGCAACGTCGACGCGAACGGTGTCTGGATGACCAAGAACGCCGGAGACGGCACTCTCGAACTCTTCAACCGCTTCCTGCTCTCAAAGTCCCCGCTGGGTCAGCTCGGGGGACTGGCGGGCGCCATCTTCCGGTCGGCGCAGACGTGGACCGACAACAGCTTCCTGACCTTGCCGGGCTTCCGTGACCGCGTCGCCGAGGTCTGGCTTGACCCGCACGAGGGAGGGATGAACCTCGAGATGCCGCCCTCGGTCATCGAAGGCTTGGTCAAGAAGGGACGCGCCGCGGGCGCCAGGTTGGTGGAGCGGTTCGCGGATCCGGGCGGAGGCATCGCGCAGTCGTGGGACGGTCACCGCTGGACGCGCCTTCGCGCGTCGATGTCCGCGCTCGCGCGGTACTCTCGCGCCTGGCAGGAGAGCGTCGACCATCCGATGCCCGGGGATCGGAGCCTCTGGGAACTGCTCGCGGAGAAGAACGAGCCCTGCTACCCGTTCAACAACGAAACCCAGCGCCGGGAAGCAACCGAGGCGGCCCGAGCGTTCGAGGCCTTCGCCGCACTCCTCGGAGCGGCCTCGCCCGGGCGTGAGTCGCAGGAGTCCGACTCCAAACCCTTCCACGGCGAGCCCAAGCCGCGGGTCACGCTCCAGCCCCGCGCGTCGATGACCTGAGCGAGATTCAGCGACGAGCGCGTTCGAGGAGCGTGAAGCCCCTCGCGATCGCGAGTTCGACGTCCGGACATACGTTCGAGATGTCGAGCGCGTCTCCGGCGCCCTCGCGGCGCATCTGGTTGTACTGCGCGCCGCTGATGCCGCAGAGAATGACGGAACGTCCTTTGGACTTGGTTTGCAGCATGAGCTGTCGGAGCTCCGCCGCGGCGTCCGCGTCCAGATCCGCGGCAGAGAGGTCGAGGATCACAACGCGCGTCACCGCCGGAAGCCGATCGCACCAGCGTTCGAGGTCCGGGAGTTTGTGCGCGAGCTTCTGTCGCGAGGGTGACTTGCGAAGATGAAAGACGGCGATCCCGGGCGGAAGCTCCATCGACGTCGTCTCGGCACGCGCATCCGATCCAGCGATCTCGCAGATGGGCGTCGCGATGTCCTGATAGATGATCCAAAGGAGGAACGCGACCGGCGGGAACATCGCCCACTTCGGCATCTCGTCGACAACGAGCGTTCCCAGCAACGCGCCGAGCAGAAAGGAACCCAGCACTGAGGCGAGCATCACCAGCCGCCGGGGCAGCGGGTGCGAGATGATGAGCGACAGAAGCGCCCCACGCCCCGGCGTCACCGGCGATCGGAGCTGGTCCCGCAGCCAGAAGACGAAGATCGCGCACTCGGCCCCCAAGTCCGTCAGCACACCCGTGAGATGCGTCGTACGGACCACGCCGCTGGAGATGCGCGTGATGGTCGCGTTCTGCAACCCCATCGCAGCCGAGGCGACCGCGGTCAGCACCCAGGTGGCGAGCGTCGAAGGGTCCGTGGATGGGCGGGAAAACTCATTCCCGACCGCAAACCCGGCGAGGAGAAGGGTCTCGACGGTCATGGGGAGCACGTAGATCGAGTCCCACCCCTTGCGACGCCCGGCTTCGGTCAGGAACGAAGAAACCCCCGCGCCCAAGAAGAACATGACGAGCAGGAACAGCAGGTACAACGCCGGTACCCACGCGCCCTGGACGATGTCCCGACCGAGGTTGGAGACCGAGCCGGTGACATGGCTCGTCGCAACACCGCAGGTCACCAGCGTGATGACGTTCGTATAGCCGGCGACCCACGCCAGCGTGATGGCGAGGCGGGCTTGCTGCTCAAAGGAATGGGCGCGGGCGACGAACATGGATCAACCCTGTTTATCGGGTCGTTGGCTCCCGGGGGATCGGCCGAATCAAGGGTCGAGAACCTCTGGACAATGCCACGCGCAGCCCGCTTGACTGGCACCCTCGCTACCGGTGGGCTCGCCGACGTGCGCCCGCGGGTGAAAGTAGCTCCGGCGGGGGGCGGGTGGTGTAGATTCGAGGTGGGTCGACGCACCCCAGAGAGACACAGCCCGAGTCCCACCGCGACGAGTGTCGAAGGTGGGCCGGGCAAAGAGACGATGCTCGGCGGTAAGTGCCGCCGCCGACCCTCAAAAGGAGAGAGAAGATGATTCGCACCGCCGCCGCCTTGATTGTCGCCGCCGCCGCCACCACCGCCTTCGCTGATCAGAGCGCGCTGGGCCTCCTGTTCCCCTTTGACTCCGGCAACACCGCTGGCTGGACGCAGTCCATGAGCCGCAACGACGACGGCTCTTCGAGCCAGATCGCCCTCGGCTTCGACTTCTGCTTCTACGAGCAGAACAAGTCCGCCGTGTACATCAACAATAACGGCAACATCTCGTTCTCCAGCCCCTTCGGCTCGTTCACCTCGACCGGCTTCCCGGTGAGCAACTTCGACATGGTCGCGCCCTTCTGGGCCGACGTGGACACCCGCAGCACCGCGGGCGTCGACGCGAGCAACACCAACCTCGTGTGGCACAAGTTCGTTGATATGAACGGCGACTCCGCCGCCGACACGCTCGTGGTCACATGGGACGGCGTCGGCTACTTCTCGAACAACAACCGCCACACCAACACCTTCCAGGTCGCCATCTCCGGCATCCGCAACGCCTTCGGCGGACCCAACGGCATCGGCGGCTTGAACGCGGCGTTCTCCTACGGCAACATGGACTGGACCACCGGCGGCGCCTCCGGCGGCGACGCGGACGGCCTCGGCGGCACCCCGGCCACGGTCGGCATCAACGAGGGCTCGGGCCAGAACCGCTTCGACCAGATCGGCCGGTTCGACCACCGCGGCTCTGACTACAACGGCAACACCTTGGCCTCAGGCGTTGACCACCTCGACAACCGCGACGTCTTCTTCGACGCCTGTGCGGGCGTGGTTCCGGCCCCCGGTGCTCTGGCTCTCATGGGCCTCGGCGGGATCGCAGCGGGCCGTCGGCGTCGCTGAGCAAGGGGCTGAGGACGAAGGTCCGAGAAGTATTTATACAGGGCCGCGACGATGGTCGCGGCCCTGTTGCTGCGCCCGAAGGCCGCCGGCACAGGTGTCTGGGACTACTCAGGTTCTGCGTTTTCTCCAGAGATGCCCGCAGTTGCAACAACTTTACAAACCGAGAAGATTTTGCACTTGAAACCTTGGGAGGTCCTGCTATTGTGCTTCCGGGTCTAAAAGACCCTTGAGAGACAAACCCTGTCAGACTGCCGGCACGTGATCGGTCGCAAACAGGCGTGGGAGATCGGTTCGCTTTCCGCAGCGGACCGACTTCAACATTAGGAGAGAGACATGAACCGTATTGCTGCTTTGATTGTTGCCGCCGCCGCCAGCACCGCTATGGCTGACGCCAGCGCGCTCGGCCTCCTGTTCTCCTTCGACTCGGGCAACACCGCTGGCTGGACGCAGTCCATGGCCCGCAACGACGACGGCTCGACCGGCCCGATCGCCCTGGGCTTCGATTTCTGCTTCTACGAGAACAACTTCAGCTCCGTGTCCATCAACAACAACGGCAACCTCACCTTCGACGGCGGCTTCGGTGGCTTCACTCCGACGGGCTTCCCCCTCGCCCGCCCGATGATCGCGCCCTTCTGGGCCGACGTTGACACCCGCGGCCTCGCGGGCGTCGATGCGACCAACACCAACCTCGTGTGGCACAAGTTCGTCGACCTCAACGGCGACCTCGCCAACGACACCCTCGTCGTCACCTGGGACGGCGTCGGCGTGTTCTCGGCCAACAACACCGTGGTCAACACCTTCCAGGTCGCGATCACGGGCCTCCGCAATGGCTTCGGTGGTCCGAACGGCCTCGGCGGTCTGAACGCCGCGTTCTCCTACGGTGACATGAACTGGTCTGTCGGCTCCGCCTCCGGCGGCGCCGCCGCGACCGTCGGCATCAACGAGGGCACCGGCGCCCAGCGTTTCGACCAGATCGGTCGCTTCGTCGGCCGTGGCACCGCCTACAACGGCAACGGCCTCGACGGCCAGACCAGCGAGACCGATTACCTCGACGGCCGTGACTACTTCTTCGATGCTTGCAACGGCATCGTCCCCGCTCCCTCGGCTCTCGCCCTCCTCGGCCTCGGTGGCATCGCCGCTGGTCGTCGTCGCCGCTAATCAGCAGCGATCTTCAGCCTTCGGCTGAAAGACTGAACATTCAGGGCCGCGGCGGGAAACAGCCGCGGCCTTCTTCGTTTTTCAGGGCCCGTGTTCCAGGGCGTGTCGCGGCGGTGTCTCGCCCGGCCTCGCCCTTGCCGCCGCCGGTCAACTTGCGGTGTATGGGACCCGAGCCAACCAAATGCAAGTCGGCTTTCTGGCCGCACGACGCCCCGTCGACGCATTGCGTGCAACGACGACCGCATCTACGCGCGGCCGCCGCCCCAGGCCCACTTACCTTGGAGATCTGTCATGATCGGTCGATTCGCCCGTCCGTTGTTGCTCGCGCTCGCGTTGGGGTTCGTTCCCGCGGCATTGGCTCAGAACGAAGTGGAGCCCAACGGCAGCATTGCCCAAGCGAATCCGCTCCCCGGATACAACACCACGGTAGCGGCGAGCTTCGCCGTCAACGCCGATTTGGACTTCTACGCCTTGACCCTCACGGAGCCGACCACCATCTCGATCAACGTCTGGGGCCCCACCCCCGGCGTGTGCCCGAACCAGATCTACCTCGATCCGACTCTGGAACTGTTCAACGAAGTCGGCCAGTCCATTGCGCTCAACGACGACTCCACCTCGCTGTGCCCTGCGTTGAACCCAACCCTCCAGCCGGTGATGGGCGCGCTCCCCGCCGGAACCTACTACGTCAAAGCACGACTCCTCGTTGCTTTGCCGACCGTCCAGCCCTACACGCTCGTGATCCAAGGCGCCCCCGCCCCGCTGCCCATCCGTGAGAGCTTCACGTACCAGGGCAAACTGAACTCGCAGGGCCTGCCCGTCAACGGGGAAACGCAGATGACGTTCTCCCTCTGGACGCACCCCTCCAGCCAACAGGCCGCGACCCGCCTGAGCCTCCCGATCAACTTCGCCTCGGTCGAACTGACCGACGGTCTGTTCTCCGTTGATCTGGATTTCACCATCCCCAACGCTCCCTCGAACTACAACGGCACCGAGCGCTACCTGCAGATCGAAGTCGCGGACATGAACGGCGGCAACCCCGTGGTGCTCCAGCCGCGCCAGCGACTCGCCCCGACGCCCCACGCGATCCACGCCCTGAAGGCGAATCTGGCCGCACGAGCCACGCTCGCCGACAACGCCACCAACGCCACCAACGCGAACTTCGCCGGATACGCGACCGTTTGCGACACCGCAACAGTTGCCAACCGCGTCGACTGGATCGACATCAGCGGCAAGCCGCCGGCGTTCGCCGACAACGACGACGACAACGGCGGCTGGACCGAAGTAGCGGCCACAGGCGTCTCGCACACCGCGAACAACGTCGGCATCAACACCTCGTCCCCCGGCAGCTTCGACCTCGCGGTCGCCGGAACCGCCGCGAAAACCGGCGGCGGCTCGTGGTCGATCTTCTGCGACGAGCGTCTCAAGCACGACGTCAAGCCGATGGCCGGCACGCTCGATCGCCTCCTCCAGCTCCGCGGCTACACCTACGAGTACAACTCCGAAGCCGTGGCCAACCGTCTCGCCCTCCCCGGCACCCAGATCGGCCTCCTCGCCCAGGAAGTCGAGCGCGTCTTCCCCGACTGGGTCGCAAAGGACGCGCAGGGCTACCGCTATGTCACCGAACGTGCGACCACCGCGCTGATGGTCGAG
Organism: Phycisphaerales bacterium; assembly: GCA_049317625.1. Taxonomy (GTDB): domain Bacteria; phylum Planctomycetota; class Phycisphaerae; order Phycisphaerales; family UBA1924; genus JBEIUO01. Next base: position 1,097 of record JBMOHX010000177.1, on the reverse strand, counting down.
GCGCTCCGTGACCTGCGGGCCGAGAAGGACGCCGCGATCGATACGCTGAAGACCGACGCGGCCAAGCGAGACGCGGAGAACGCCGATCTGAAGGCCCGGCTCGAGAAGCTCGAGAGAGCGATCGACGAGTTGACGCGGCAGTAGTCCGGCTGGGGCCAGCCGAACAGAACGCCTGAAGACATCGAGCGAGCGTCGCGAGCCCAGTACGGGCAAGCGACGCTCGCTCACGTTTGGTACCGCCCAATCACGAACAACTGCAAGAGCCAGGCGGGACGGCGCAGAAGACACCCCATGCAGGCGTGCAACCTCGCTAGCGAGACGCTTAGGGATTTGAGTTTCCGCGCGGCTGGGCGCGTCGGGGATCAAAAACTGGGGATCTAGGATTTGAACCTAGACTAACTGAGTCAGAGTCAGTCGTGCTACCGTTACACCAATCCCCAAAGTCGCAGCAACTGTAGGGCACTCCCGGCGGCGGGCAAGCCCTGTGACTCGCTGGTTCTCACCCCGAATCCGAACACCGTCCTGACGAGGCCGCACAGGCCGTCCAGCCGCGGCACACCGCGGCCCACCCCGCGCTGCGGGCTCACCCAGCCCGCCGGACTCTCCGATTTCCCCTCGCCGGTTCGGTCGCAACTCGCGCTCCGCGCTGCGCTTGGAGATCGCCAGATGAAGCTGTTCACCGCCGCCGTACTCTTCGCCAGCGCAGGCCTGTTGTGCTCCCCCGCTCTTGCCCAGCACGCCGACCACGGCCAGGACAGCCACGGGTCGCAGCCGGCCAACGATTCTCACGCCGCGCCCAAGGCCGCGCCAAAGGCAGCGCCCAAGACGGCTCCCAAGACCGCACCCAAAGCCGCGGCGAAGCCCAAGGCAACCGAGAAGCCCGCGGACGCTCACGATGACGACGCCAAGGCCGAGGATCCCGCCCCCGCTCCCGCGAAGCGGCCCACGAAGACCGCCGCGGCGGACGAGGCGAAGGTGACTGCCGATACAGCACTCTCCTGGTTGCAGGAGGGGAACCAGCGCTGGGTTTCCAACCGCACCGATGGGCCCAACACCGAACCCGCCCGCCGCGAGGACCTCGCCACCGGCGGCCAGCA
>JBMOHX010000176.1:0-7930 GCA_049317625.1 Phycisphaerales bacterium | reverse complement strand
TCATCGGTGAGAAGGGCGATCAGACCGGCAACCTTGACCCCTACACCTTCGCCCACCTCAGCGAAGCCAAGATCCGCATCCAGAAGGTCCTTGACGCCCAGTACATCGTGAACAGCGGCGGCATGGGCGGCCTGGGCGGGTTCATGATGTTCGGCCAGCCGGCCGTTCAGCAGCAGCCGCCCGCGAGCGGCGAGTCCCTGCTCCTGCGTGAGCACATCCGCGAGGCGTCGTCGTCGTTCGCTCCGCCGACTCCGCCGGCGGCCCCCGGCGCGGAGCCCGAGAAGAAGTAAGCCCCTACACGAGATCGGTTGAACCAAACGGCCCGCGCAAGTCGCGGGCCGTTTTCATGCGCCGTGGCATCGGCCACCGGCCGATGAGTCATCAGTGGCATCGGCCACTGGCCGATGAGTCATCAGCGCGTCCCGCCCGCCGTTCAACAGTCGCCCCACACGCGCGGGCGAAGCCCGCTCGAGACCCAGCCGCCGAGTCGGCCCTTCCCCCACAACCTGCTCGCCGCCAGACTCGCCAGCTCGCTCCGCTCAAAGCATGTTCTTTGCGCGAACCCTGCAAGAACGACATTCCAACCCGACAATCCCCTGGTATCATCGTTTTATGAACATCAGAACCAGTCTTGGACCCGCGATGGTTGGAGCGTGCGTTCTTCTCGCTTCATGCGGGAGCCCGACGAAAGTGATGACACGGGCCGACGCCCCGCGGTCGCAGAAAGCCACGGACGTGGTCTTCTCGGACCCCGTGCGGCCGACGAAACTCGGACCGCCCCCGTTCCAGTACTGGCGAATCCTGGGCCATCCGGTGCCGAACTGGGACGCCGCTCAGGGCGCCGGCGCAGGCGGCTACGCCGACCGAGACGCGCCTTTCACGTGGTCGTTCCTCGGGCCGCGCCCCATGTCGAGCGAGTTCTGGAGCTACGAAAACCGCGCGGGAGGACGCGTGGTCTCGATTGCACCGCACCCGTCGGACGGGAACGTCGTCTACATCGGCACCGCCTCCGGCGGCGTGTGGAAGTCGGTAGACGCGGGGACGAACTGGGTTGCGATCACGGACGAGCTTCCCTCGCTGAATACCGGCGTGGTGACGCTCGATCCCTCCAACCCGCAGACGGTTCTCGTCGGCACCGGCGAGTACCAGACCGGCTCCCTCGGTGACGGGGTGTTCCGCTCGGTGGATGCTGGCGCAACCTGGCAGCGGATCGCGACGGCGTCGGTCGGCACGCGCTGCAGCGGTCTGGCGGTGAGCCCCTCAAACTCTCAAGTGATCCACGTCACCGGCGACCTCGGCTACTGGCGCACCGCCAACGGCGGTACCAACTGGACTCGCGTCCTGACCGGCGATTGCAGCGCGCTCGAAGTGGACCCCACCAACGCGCAGCGCGTTTTCGCGGCAGTGAACGGCGGAGGGATCTACCGCTCGCTCAACGGCGGCACCACCATGACCCTCCTCACCTCCCCGGGGCTCCCGACTTCGGGATTCGACCGCATCGTCATGGACATGTCCCGCTCGAACCCGCAGGTCATGATCGCCGCGTTCCTCAACGGCGGCACCTCCACGGTGGTGAAGACTGTTGACGGCGGTGCCAACTGGTCGCCCGTTTCCATGCCCCAGTTCTGCTCCCCGCAATGCTGGTACGACGCGTACCTCGCGATCGACTCCACCGACCCGAACCGCATGTTCGCCGGCGGCGTCGATCCCCGCTACGCGACCGCGGGCGTGCTGAGGTCCATCAATGGAGGCACCACCTGGACCGAGGTCTCCGCGGGCGGCAACGGACTTCACCCCGACCATCATGCCATGGCCTTCGGCCCGGGCGGCGTGATCTGGGAAGGCAACGACGGAGGAATCTCGAAGAGCACCAACGGCGGCACGAGCTGGATCAACATGAACGAGACGCTCGGAGCGACGCAGTCCTACGACGTCGCGCTGCACCCCACATCCGTTGAGCGGATGCTGCAAGGAACGCAGGACAACGGCACCTCCGAACGCACCACGGCGACTCTGGTGTGGCCGCAGTTGCAGACGGGAGACGGCGGCCAGTCTGCCTTCGATCCCGCCGTCTCCACACGGCGGTATACGACCTACGTCTACGGAACCCTGTACCGCTGGAGCGGTGCCACCGGTACCAATATCACCGGGGGCTGGACCTCCGATCCCGTCAACTTCATCGCGCCCATCGCCCTGGACCCCAACACCGCCAGCACGCTGCTGGTTGGCACGAACCGGGTGTGGCGGACGGTCAACGCTACCGCGGCGACGCCCACCTGGACAGCCATCAGCACTTCGGCACTCGCCGGGGGCGGGACGCTGAACACGATCGCGATCGCCCAGGGTGCCTCGGGAACGATCTACACCGGGAGCTCCGCGGGCAACGTGTATGTGACCACCAACGGCACCGTCGCGAGCCCGACGTGGACGAACCGAACCGGTGCGCTCGCGGGGCGGCCGGTCTCCAAGATCGTGATCCACCCCACAACCCCCGGGACGGCGTACATCGGTCGGACCTCGACCACCGGCCCACGCATCCACCGCACCGTGAACTTCGGGGCGAACTACACCGACGTCACCGGAACGCTTCCGTCGGGTGCGCCGGTGAACGCGCTGGCCGTGGACTTCGCGTTCACACCGCCCGTGATCTACGTTGGCGCGGGCTCGGGCGTCTACGTCTCGTTCAACGACGGCACCACGTGGATCAAGGACGACGCGACCTTCCCGAACGTGAACATCGGGAGCATGGCGATCCACCAGGCCTCACGCACGCTGACGGTCGGCACCTACGGCCGTGGCGTCTGGCGCACACCGCTCGCCACGCCTTGCCTGGGAGACTTCAACCGCGACGGCAGCGTCGACGGCGACGACGTCATCGCCTTCTTCGGCGCTTGGGACGCCAACAACATCAGTGCAGACGTGACGGGTGACGGTGCCGTCGATGGCGACGACGTGATCCTCTTCTTCAGCCGCTGGGACGCGGGGTGCTGAGCCGCAAGGTCGCTCGGCCTTCAAAGGGCGAGAGCGGTCGCGGCGTCCAGCCCCGAGCACGCGCCGGGTGACACTGCGCGCGGAACCCTGCGGCTCGTCGCTGCGCACCGCTCTGCCCGCTCGCGCTGCGTGGGCTCAGCCCCGGTCGGTCGTGGACCACGCGGGATCCGCGCGGGAGTTTGCCCCAAAACCCGCTATACAGGACGCCAACTCTCACAAACTCTCAGTTTTGCGATTTGTGAGAGTTCGCGCGACCTACCCTCCCGAGATCGCCGAGAGGCTTCAGATGCGTCAGGATTTGCCACCATACACATTCCGTACGTGCCTCCAAGGGCCGGGAGGCGCGGTCCTGCCCCTCGATCCTCGGCTTTCCGAGCTTTTGGCCGACCGCTACGACCCCTGGCGCATCTTTCGGCACATCGCGCGCGATCGCGGGCTCGACCCGGCGCTCGCGTGGGCCGCGGCGAAGGCTCGTCGCTTGAGCACGTTCCGCGACCTTCCGCTCGAACAGACCGATGGTCGTCGGTTCGGAGTGAACGAGTGGCCGGGACTGTCGGCGATCCTGCACCGAATCGATCGCAGTTCCGGAGGAGACGCTCCCGCGGTTCTCGGCGAGCGGGGCGTGCTCGGTGATGCCGACAGCCGGACGCGCTTCCGTATCAAAACGCTGATGGAAGAGGCCGCCGAAAGCTCGATCATCGAGGGCGCATCAAAGACACGCGCGCAGGCGGTCGAGTTGTTGCGACAGGGCCGTTCTCCCGCGGACCGCGGCGAGCGGATGATCGTGAACAACTACCTCGCGATGGACCTCATCAAGCGTCGGCTTCGCGAGCCGCTCACCCCCGGGTTGCTGCTGGAACTCCAGGAAACGCTCACCGCGGGCACGCTCTCGAACCCCGGCGCGGTGGGGCGTTTCCGTCTGCCCGAGGAGCGAGTGGACGTCGTCGATGTCCGAACGGACGAAGTGATCTTCGTTCCCCCGCCCGCGGCGGAACTCCCGGCGCGGCTCGATGCCCTGTGCCGGTTCGCGAATGCCCCCCACCAGAACGCTGAGTTCATCCACCCCATCGTCAAAGCTTCGATCCTTCACTTTATGGTCGGGTATGAGCATCCGTTCGTCGACGGCAACGGCCGGACCGCGCGCGCGATCTTCTACTGGTACGCGCTGCGATCTGGCTACACACTCTTCGAGTTCCTCGCGATCTCCGAGATCATCCGCAAGGGCTTCGCGAGGTACCCCGCGGCGTACCTCGACACCGAGACCGACGAAGGAGACCTCACCTACTTCGTGCTCTACAAGCTCGACGTGATCGCGCAATCTCTCGACACCCTCGCCGAGCGCATCAGGCACGAGAGTGACAAGATCACCCGCAGCGAAGCCCTGCTCCGTCTGGCGAGCGATCTGAACCTGCGTCAGCGCCTTCTTCTCGAGCACGCGTTGCGGAAGCCGGGCACCCGCTACACCGTCAAGTCCCACATGCACTCGAACGGGATCTCGCAGAACGCGGCTCGCTCAGATTTGGAACGGCTCGTCGCGCGGCGACTCATGACCAGCGCCCGCGAAGGCCGCGCAGCGGTGTACCGCGTCATTCCCAATCTCCGCGAGCGACTGGAACGAGTGCTTCGCAAGCGAGGGTAACAGCCAGGCCTTCGCCACTCCGCCACCCCGCCCCTACAACCTGCTCGCCGCCAAACTCGCCAGCTCGCTGCGCTCGCTCTTCGCCAGCGTCACGTGGCCGAACAGCCGTACGCCCTTCATCTTCTCGGTGGTGTACGAAAGCCCGTTGCTCGACTGATCGAGATACGGGTTGTCGATCTGGTGGATGTCGCCGGTCAGGATGAGCTTGGTTCCTTCGCCCACGCGGCTGGCAATGGTCTTCACCTCGTGCGGCGTGAGGTTCTGCGCTTCGTCAACGATCATGAACTGGTGCGCGATCGAGCGTCCACGGATGTACGTCAGCGGCTCGAGCACCAGCTTGCCGTCGGCCATCAGCTTCCCGATCCGCTGCTCGGCGGACTGGCTGTCCGCCGCGAGGTTCGCGCCGCGCGTTGAGAGCAGGTAGCCGAGGTTGTCGAAGATCGGCTGCATCCACGCCGTGAGCTTCTCGTCTTTGTCGCCGGGGAGGTAGCCGATGTCGCGCCCCAGAGGCATGATCGGCCGGGCCACCAGCAGCTTGTCGAAGCGCTCCTCGCTGAACACCTTCGCCATGCCAGCCGCGATCGCGAGGAGCGTTTTGCCCGTGCCCGCCGAGCCGAGCAGTGTGACGAGCTTGATCTCGTCGTCCAGCAGCATGTCCATCGCCATGGTCTGCTGCACGTTGCGGGCCATGAGGCCGCTCACGGGCTTCCTCGGCCCGGTCACCGGGATCACGTGATCGGTGTCGCCCAACCGGCGCGCGAGGCCCGTGTGGTTCTCGTCGTCCTTGTCGCGCAGCACCAGGTACTGGTTGGCCAGCAGCTCGCGGTCGTACTGCTCACCGTCCTCAGTCATGCCCGCGAGCACCTCGGTCAGCCGGTCGAGGGGCAGCAACCTGTCGCGGTACAGCTCGTCGATGAGCGAGCCTTCCGCGGTCGCCGTCAGATACCCGGTGTAGAGCCGGTCCGCATCGACCTTCTGGTTCTGGAAGTCCTCGGTCTTGATCCCGAGCGCATCGCTCTTGATCCGCGCCGAGAGGTCCTTGGTGACAAACACCACCGGCACCCCGTGCTGCTTCAGGTGCCACGCCACCGCGATGATGTGGTTGTCCGGCACTTCCGCCGAGATCGCTGGCGGACGCTCGTAGTCGTGCATGTCGATCCGCACCGTCCCGGTGCGACCGCCCGGTCCAACCGCCATCCCCGAGCGCGGCAGGTGGGGCATCTTCCCCCACTCGATCCCCTCGCTCAGATGGCCCATGTCCCGCAGCCGATCCAAGTGGCGGATGCACGCCCGGGCGTTGCGGCCCAGGTCGTCGTCCTTCCGCTTCATCTTGTCCAGCTCTTCGATCACCATGTAGGGAATGACCACGTGGTGTTCTTTGAACACGAACAGCGCATCCGGGTTGTGCAGCAGCACATTCGTGTCGAGCACGAATGTCCGGACCGTGGTGTCGTCGTCCATCCGCACCCACTGCCTTGGCTGCGCTTGACGACCGCTCACCGGCTTGCCCTCGACAGGATCCGCTCCCGATCCGCCCGCGGGGTCGGGCCCCTCTCCCGCTCCAGAGCTCGCGCCCACGTGTCCATCGTTCGCGGCCAGCTGTGACGCCGTCCGCCCGTTGCCTGATCCGTGCAGCATGTCGTGAGGCTCTCTGCTCTTGCCGCGACGGGTCATGGCGCATCCTCTCGCCACGGATCGGCCCGTCGCGTGCGACGGTTCTGTCCATGAGCATACCGAATCTCGGGCCGACCCGACGCTCAATCCAACGTCTTTGCGCAATACACGCATCCGCGGTTCCAACCGAGTGAGTTGGATCCGTACATCCCGCGAACGCAGGGGTGAACCTGTCGGTTACACTCGCGGCGCATGGGAACGGTTCCAGCCTCAAACACCGATGACCGCGGTCGCGCCGTGCGCCGCTTGCTCGGCCCCGCGCCCCGCATCCTCGCGGCCCACGGACTCTGCGGCGCATGCGACTACGGCATCGCCGGAGTCCCGCCGCAGGCTGACGGGTGCATCGTCTGCCCCGAGTGCGCCGCGGCGTGGCAGGCCGATCGACTGACCATGGTGGGACGCGATCCCTCGCGACTTCGAGTCGACGCCGGACCGCCGCACCAAATCGTGGACGACCGGCTCATCCCGCTTGATCAACGGATCGCATGGCCGCCCAAGTGGAAACACACGTCGTTCGACGCGGCCCTGGTGCGGGCCGTGGAGCGAGAGCTCGCGGCGGATCGGCGCCGCCGCTGGCTCACGCTCGCGCTGGCTCTGCTGGCGCCGCCGCTCATCTTGTTTGTCCTGGTATGGCTTCCTGCGCCGCGGGGGGAACGCGCCGGGATCTTGCGGATGGTGCTTCTCTTCGGCGGGATCTTCAGCGGCGCCGCGTACTTCTGCTGGCGAAAGGAAGGCGCCGTGAAGCAGGTGCTGCTTTCTCTGGGGCGCTGCCCAAACTGCGGCCATCCGATCGCCCCTGCTCCCGGCTTCGACGGGTGCACCGCGTGCGAGCGGTGCGGGCGGGCGTGGCGGATGGGCGACGACAGCGGGCGCGCGTGGCGGATCTAGCGCAGCAGGAAACGCATCACACCTTCCACGCGCGGCCGCAGCCCGCGCACGCCGTGCAGCCGTCGAACTGCGGCTCGCCGGAGAGCTTACCGCCGCAGTTCGGGCAGAGCTTGAAGACGAGGATCGCGTTCTTCACCGGTCGGCTGCGCCGCATGTGCCATGCAAGACTGACAGCCGTGATCACGCCGGCCACCAATCCCAGCATCACGGCTTCATACCTGTCGCGGGCATCGACGACAACGGCGGCGAATGCCGCGACCAACGGCGGCGGCAGGACGATCGCGCACGTCAGGACGAACCGCTGCTTCCGATCCTCGAACGCGAGCACGCGCTCGATCCCCGCAACGCTCGCTCCTTCCGGACCGTTCTCCGCCGGCGAGCTTGAGATTTCGCTCCCGCGCCGACCGCCCGTCCCCGCCCCCCGCGCCCACTCCGCTGGCCACTTCACCGGCCGCAGGAGTCGGACGTTCCGATCATCCGCCCGCGTCTGATCACCAAATGTCTCACCGGGTTGTGAGAGCAGCGGACCGCGAGAATCGATGTCGGACCCCAGCAGCGTGAACCGGTGCCTGTGCCACGCGAGCCCGCACTCCGGACACACAACACACCCATCTTCCGTGGCGGGCAGATCGCCGATCTTGTACTCGCACTGAGGACACACCCCGTGCGCGACACGCCAGGCATCTTCGCCGTGAAGCCCCTTCTGCCACTTCTTCCCCTGCTTCCTCGGCCCCCTCC
>JBMOHX010000175.1:0-7979 GCA_049317625.1 Phycisphaerales bacterium | reverse complement strand
AGAGAAGAACGGCGTCGAGAAGATCGTCATGTTCGCTGCTGGCGGAGCGGGGGATCGAGGTCGAGCGGGTGTACGTGATCAAGTGCCGGATGGTCACGAGGCTCAGAGAAAGAGCGGAAGCGTTGCAAGAAGCGCGCGAGATCAGCGAAGGGTAGAGCGTGAGTCCAGCGGAACCACACGACGACAAGGGGGAGTGGGAAGCGGCGTCCCCCGATTGCCCCTCGGCGAGCGAGCTTGAATCAATGGCCGCGCGCGGAGAGACGAGTCCCGCGGGTTCTCATCTCGAATCCTGCCAGCGCTGCCGGGAGCTCTTCGCGGCGATGCGGGCGAACGCCGCGTTCGTCCGGGGCGTTCTTCCAGCGGTGAAGACGATCCGTCTCTCCGGGACCCAGAGCCTTGAGAACGCTGTTCCGGGCTATCGCATCTCGGGGGAGATCAGGCGGGGCGGGCAGGGCGTGGTGTACCGCGCGGCGCAGGTTGCGACGGGTCGTGAGGTCGCGATCAAGATGCTCCTCGGGGGTGCGCTCGCCACGGAGCGGCAGCGAGTGCGGTTCCAGATCGAGTCGGAGCTTGCCGCGAAGCTCGGCCACCCGGGGATTGTCTCCGTGCTGGACCGGATCGCCCTGCCGGGCGGCGGGTATGCCCTCGTGATGGAGTTTGTGCGGGGCGTGCCGCTGGGCGAGTGGGAACCGCCGGGGCTCGACGCTGCGCAGCGTGCCCGTGCTGTGACGGGGCTCTTTGCGAAGCTCTGCGGCGCGGTTCACGCCGCGCACCAGGGCGGCGTCATCCATCGCGACCTGAAGCCGTCGAATGTGATCGTGGACGAGGAGGGGAATCCTCACGTGCTGGACTTCGGGCTCGCCAGACCTGTCGGCGAGGACCGGCGTGTGACGCTGACAGGCGAAGTCGCGTGCACGATCGCGTACGCGTCGCCGGAACAGATCGTTGATCCCCATCGGGTCGACGTGCGATCGGACGTCTATTCGCTGGGGGTTATGCTCTACGAGGCGCTGTGCGGGAGTCCGCCGTACGAAACGAGAGACTGTTCGCTCGCGACCGCGATGGCACGCGTGCGCGAGTCGCCGCCGGTGCCGCTGCGGGCCGTGAACGGCGGCGAGTGGCCCTGCCGGGTTGATCGCGATCTCGAGCTCATTGTCGCCAAGTCTCTCGAGAAGGACGCGACGCGGCGATACCAGTCGTGCGCGGCTCTGGCGGAGGATCTCATCGCCTGGGGAGTGGGGGACCCGGTCGCGGCCAGGGCACCCAGCGCCGCCTATCTGCTCTCGAAGTTCGTCCGGCGCCACCGCGTCCCGGTGGCCGCGGCGGTGGTCGTGGTCGTCGCGATCGTGGTCGGCGGAGGGATCTCGGTGAGCGCGGCGGCGGGTACGCGCGCCGCGGTGGCGAACGCGCGGGAGCAGGCCGCGATCGGGGATGGGGCCCGGCTTCTGCTGAGTCAGCTGGTTCCGGCGACCGACCCGGGCTTTCGAACCGATCCCGATTCTCCGGCGCGCCGGTCGCTGGACATGTTTGCGGTGAGGCTCGATGTCGGCGAACTCGCTGATCGCCCGGCCGTGGAACTCGCGGCCCGGGCGCTCATCGCGGACGTGTATGAATCTCACTCGCTGATGGCGATGGGGTTGGAGCAGCGACGCCGCGTCCTCGCACTGCGGCAGAGGATCAGCGGGGCCTCCGATCCGGTGACGCTCGACGCCGAGCTGCGCCTCGCCTCCTCGCTCGCAAAGGCCGATCGTGAAATGGTCCCCCTGCGGCCGAACCCACCCGACTGGCTCAACGAGGCAAGGCGGGTGGTCCGGGAGGCGTGGGGCTCGGAAGCGCAGCGCGTCGCGAGCGCGGTGCTCGAGTCCAGCGCGGGAGCGGGACGGGAGCGGTTCGGAGCGCTCGAGGTCCTCGGCGCTGTGGCCGCCGCAAGAGGCGATCGCGGGCTCGGCCTGGAGGTCGAGCGCGAACTGCTCGCGGTTCCTCCCTCGCCCGGATCGACCGACGACGCCGTCGTCAGCGAGACCCTGGCGCGGCTCGCGCTGCTGCGGGAGGACCGGGCTGCCGCGGCCGGGTTCGCCCAGAAGTCGTTGGAAGTCCGCCTGCGGATCCACACCGACGGGGAGCCGGAGGTCGCGCGTGCGATCCTGCTCCGCGGCGAAGTGGGCGACCTGCTCGAGAGTGACCCGATCGTTCGCCTGCGGGAGGGGTTGGCGAACGGCACGAGCCTCCTCGACCAGACCGCGCGGATCCGCGACCTCGTCGAGGTGAAGGAAACCATTCTGGACCCGAGCGCTGATGGGCCCGGGATCACGGCGTCGATGCTCCGCGCCGCGCTCATGCACATGAGGTACGGCGAGTGGGATCATGCGCTCCAGCGGCTCGAGGCGTGCAAGGTGAGGCTGGATGCCTCCGCGGACCGTGTTCCGGCGGGCCCTCGCATCTGCCTGGACCTGCTCGTTGAGGCGGCGGTCCGGCAGGGAGACCTTGAGGCGGCGGAGAAGTGGTCGACGGAGCGGGTTGCCAACTACCGCGCAACAAACGAGACGGCGAATCCCAACTACGGTCGTGCCCTGATGGACCACGCGGACATCGCCGCTCGGCGCGGCCTGATCGACGAGGCGGTCCCGCGGTACCATGAGGCACGAGAGGTGCTCAAGTTGCAGCTCGACCAACCGTCGCAGGAGCTGCTCTTCGACATGATCAACGTCCGGGGGGCGGCGCTGGACCTGCTGCACAACGTGCAGTGGGGTTGCCCGGGTCCAGGCCAACTGAGCCCGGCGGCGCTCGGCACGGCCGAGTACGGTCTGGTCCACGCGGTGTTCCGCATCTTCGGCGAGCGGAAACGCCCGGAACAAGCCAACCTCGCGTTCGCTCGGCCTTTGTTCCTTGAGTGGGGCTTGTATCGCAAGCTCGGAGAACGCGGCCTGGCGGAGGCTCGCGCGAACGGGCTCACGGACGTTGCGCGCGAACTCGAACAACTCTTGGCGGCTCCGCGGCGGGCGGCTGCGGAGGAGTAGTCCGGTTCATCGATCGGCGTCACCGGGCTTGGGGGGCGGCGTTGGGTCGCTGGGGTCGATCGTTGGAACGGAGAACTTCAACGTGAGCAACTCGACCCGGAACTCGGGCCGATCTGCGATGTTCGGCAGGAGCGCCGCGACTCCCGCGCCCTCCGTCAGTACGAGCTTGCGTGTCCCCCGCAACCGGAGCCGGAGCGAGCCGTCATCGTTCAGCAGCGCACGCCAGTCTGGCAAGGCGACTCGGAAAGCCGTCGGGTTCTTGCCGCTGGTGCCCAGCGCCCCCTGGTGAAGGCGGATGAGATCCTCGGTGCCCGGCTTGATCGCTTCGATGGTGAGCACGCCGGGAATGCCCCCCGAGACCGAGGCCGCGACATTTATCATCGCTCCTCCCGTGGCGGACTCGCGGAGCGACCCTCCGATGACGAACTCGGAGTCGAACTCGAACACGTACGAACCGGACTCCCTTTCGGGAACAAAGATCAGAGACTGGTCATCCGTTGCTCCGAGCGATCCCGGATTGCCCTCCCGTATCCAACCCTTGCGCTCCGACGCGGAACGGGGCAGCCGCAGGGGGTCTGGACCTGGCGGGAGCGCGGTCAGGTTGACGGAGACGAAGCTCGCGCGGACGCCGCCGCTGAGGAGGCCGGAAAGGACACCTCCCTTCGCGCTGTCCAGCATCGAGGCGAGCTCCCGGCCGAGGGCTCGCGGCTCGAAGCCTGATTGCTCGATACCGATCATGACGCGCCCGTAGCTCCGACCGGCGATCGGGCAGCCGAAGGCGTCGATCTCCTGCGCAGAGAGTTCGCCCGAGACCAGGTCAAGGCTCATCGCGACCCATTGTTCGCGGAGATGCCCTGCCGCTTCCAGACACTCGCGAAGGCCCGCGCCGAAGAACATGTGGACAATGCTTGATCCCGCGAGATCGAACAGTTCGAGGTTCCACCGCTCGCAGGTGACGTCGACGAAGCGGACATCGAAGCGGATCGTGCCGTTGACGAGCGTGCGGGGGTCGAACCCGTCGTACCCGCGAAGCACGAACGGGTATGCGCGGTCGCCGGGGGCGCGAGGGTTGTCGGTGTCCGCGTGCTCCCAACCGCCGCTGGCGAATCCCGGATTGGAGAGTTCATACGACGAACGGCGGTCCTCGCCGCCGGGGACCGGGTCGTACTGCTGGTTGAGGTCGCCATAGTGGGCGAACACCACGATGTGGTTCTGGCCCGGCGGATCCTGCGGGGCTGGTTCGGCGATGGCGGCGGGCGGGAGCGTCGTCGCGAGGATCACGAGCCGGCAGAGGGCTGGACTTTGCATCGACCCAGCGTACCCGCCCGCGGGGGCGAGGGCGAGCGTTTCAGGCCGACACATCCGCGAACCGATAGCTCTGCATGGGAACCCCGACCTCACTCGCGTACTCGACCCCGTTCAAGTACACCGACCGTGCCTCGCGCGCCAGGTACACGGCTGAGAAGTACGCCGCGATTCTGAAAGGCCGAGTGCTCGACGTGGGGTGCGACGTGAAATCGCTGGCTCTTCACCTCCCCGCGGGCGCGAGCTACATCGGGATCGACGTCGTGCCGACCGCGGACATCGTGCTGAACCTCGATCGGCAGAACATCCCGTTCCCCGATCGCTCGTTCGACACGGTCGTCTGCACCGACGTGCTCGAGCACCTCGAGCGGATCCACGAGGTCTTCGACGAACTCTGCCGGGTCAGCGACTCGCGGATCATCCTCTCCCTCCCCAACCCCTATCGCAACCTGCTGCTGGTCGCGGCCGACAACCGGCCTCGCTTCCGGCAGTACGGCCTGCCGGCCGAGATTCCCGAAGACCGCCACCGCTGGTTCTTCGGTGCGCTCGAGGCCCAACGGTTCATCGCCGAGCGTGCGGCGCAGAACCGGTTCGAGGTCGAGCACATGGATGTCGACGAGAGGGGCCTGCCGAGTTGCATCGTCGGCGGAAGGGATCTCTCGCAGGACCCGAACTTTGCGCTGGGCACGACGTGGGCGGTGCTCCGGCGTGAAGCGGTCTAACGCTGCGACGCGAAGAGCGCGATGATCCCGATGACCACGAGCCCCGCGAGCACTGCGCCGGCGATCTTCCAGGCGCTGTACGGACGCTCGCCGCTCACCGCGCCGGTGCGGGCGTTCACGAGGAACCGGTAGACCTTCCCGTTGTACCGGTACGCGCTCACCCATAGGGGCAGGAGGATGTGCTTGAACGTGAGATCCCGGAACTTCGGGTTCATCGTGGTGATCCGCTGGTGATCACCGCCGATGTCCGATCGGATCGTGTCCTCGATGCGGCCGATCATGATGCCGCGGCCGAGATCAAAGCCCGCGGGAAGGTCAATGGTGTAGCTCTCGGCCCGGTAGCCGCTGAGGTAGGCGTCCTGGTACGGGACGAGTTCCTTGAGATCCCAGTCGGCGAGATCGTCGAGCTTCTTGCGCGGGAGCGAGGTGCTCGCGGGGACGAGCACGTCGTCGAAGGTGTTGTGCACGGTGCCGCTGACCCATCTCCAACGCGTCCGCGTCTCGGTGCGGCGGTTCTTGCCCGAACCCGTGGTCACTGTGTAGTCGTCGCCCCGCTGGCCGGCGTAGGTCGTGATGGCCTTCGCGTCGAACGTCCAGTGAGGCAGGTACAGGCCCGCGAGGCCCGCGCCGGATTTGTACGTCGCGTCCCCTTCGATCGCGGCCTGGCGCTTGAGATCAGAGGGCGCAAACCACCGTGAAGAGAGCCACGACCTGAACTTCTCCGTCGCCACGTTCCGGTCGATCTTGAACGGCAGGAGGCTCTTGGGCTTGATGTGCTTCTGCGAGCGCCCCGTCGCGACGATGTTGCTCCCGCAGAAGGGGCACGATTGCGACGTCGTGTTCGCCGCCATCTCGCAGTCTGCACCGCACGAGGTGCAGTGCACCACCATCTTGTCCTGCTGCTCCGCCGCGTCCCCGAGTTCGGCCATCATCTTGCCGAAGTCGAGTTCCTCGACGGCCTGCTCGATCTCCGGGATGTCGTTCTCGCCGCCGCAGTGCCCGCACCGAAGGTGGCGCGTCCCCGGCTTGTATTCAAGCTCGGCACCGCAGTGCATGCAGGGAAAGGTAGATTCTGCCATGGGGTGAGGGCGCAGTTAGCGCGGGGGCAGAGGCGGGGGAACGCTGCCGAGCGCCCCGGCGAGCTCCGCGACCGATGAAGCCGCGGCCCAGGCCGCCATGCCCTGCTTCCACACCAACGAATCCCGGGTGATCTCCCCCGAGCGCACCTTCGCCACAATGGTGTTCGCGTCGAACGGCCCGGCCTGCTGCCCGTTGATCGCCACGAAGAACGCGGCGGCCTGCGGCAGCGGGGGCGGCGCGTGCCCGGCCTGCTGAGCGCCGCCCAGAGCGCCCGCCATCTGCTGCGCCATGGCGAATCCCATCCCTGCGCCCATCCCCGCGCCCGCCATGCCGCCGGGGTTCTTCGCGGCGTCTCTGATCGCCTCGGCGGTCTGGAACTGCGTGTACTTGTTGAGGTCACCGATGACGCCCATCTTGGTGCGGGCGTCGAGGGCCTGCTCGACCTCGGGCGGGAGTGAGATGTTCTCCACGAGCAGCGCGGTGAGCTGGATGCCGTACGGGCTCACCGCCGGCTGGATCGCCTGGACGAGGGCACCGCCGATCTCGCTGTAGTTTGAGGCCAGGTCGAGCGCGGGGATCTTCGCTTCTCCCAGCGCCTCCGCGAACCGGCTGACGATGAAGTTGCGGACCTGATCTGTCAGGCCCTCCACCGTGAGGCGCCCGCTGGTGCCCGCGATCTCCTTGACGAGGGCGCCCGCGTCCACCACCTTCATGGCGTACGTACCGAAGGCCCGCAGCCGCACCGGGCCGAACTCCGGGTCGCGCAGCATGATCGGGTTCATCGTGCCCCACTTGAGGTCGGTGAACTGGCGCGTGTTGACGAAGTACACCTCGGCCTTGAAGGGTGAGTTGAACCCGTACTTCCAACCCTTCAGCGTGGCGAGGATCGGCAGATTGGCGGTTTCCAGCGTGTGCATCCCGGGGGTGAACACGTCGGCGATCTGACCCTCGTTCACGAAGACCGCGACCTGCCCCTCGCGGACGGTCAGCTTGGCCCCGTTCTTCAGCTCGTTGTTCATCCGCTGGAACCGGTAGACCAGCGTGTCGCGGCTGTCGTCGAGCCACTCCACGATGTCGATCAGTTCGCCGCTCAGCTTCTTCCAGATATCCATCGCCAGTCTCCCGGGTTCCGCGGGTCCAAACCGGACCCGCCGCACAGACTTTCGGAGTGTAACAGCCGCGGTTTCAGCCTGCGGGCTAAGGCTTCCGCGGAGTGATCGTTGGGTCCAGCAGAATCAACGCCCGGCTTAGCCGCACCCGATCCTGGATCGGGCCGTCTTCCCCGGGATCGAGTTCAGCCCCGAAACGCCTGGCACCCGGCGGGAGCGAGAGATTGAACTCGACCGCGGCCTTGTCGCGGTTGATGCGGGCGGAGACCTTCTGCAACCGCTCGCCGTTCTCGCCGACCGCGTACAGCGTGAGCGTGAAGTCGCCCCAATCGCGGCAGGCCTTCGGCAGTTCCGCGACCCCCGCGACCCGAAGGGCTCCGGCGGGCAGCTCCCACTCGGCCGTGACCTCGCCCGCGATTTCAACGTCGCGTGTCATCCAGGCTCGCGTGCTCGTGAGCACAACCCGTGCGAGCGTCCGACCGCCCTCGGACAAGCCGTTCGGCTCGAGCGGCTGAAGCTCGGCCAACGGCATGAGCAGCCCCATGTCGGTGACAAACGCGTGGACGGATTCAGGGCTGGTCGAGTTCTCCCGGCGGGTGCCGTCGGGGGCGATGAGCCGCAGCACGCACTCGCCGCTGGGCGAGAGGTTGATGGACTCGCATGCGAGGCACTCGTCGTCGGTCCAGACCATCCCGCCGGAGGCCGATTCGCGCGGGTTCGTCTTCTACACGAACCTCTCCTCGAGA